>JAFYNU010000117.1 GCA_017547975.1 Clostridia bacterium | reverse complement strand
GCCCAGAAAGGGGGAATTGGGATAAATCACGCTGTAAAAGCTGTAATCCAGGTGTTTGAAACCGGTGCCCTCGAAGGCCGCAACCGCTTCGGCGGGGCAGGAGGTGTAGCTCTCAAAATCTCCAATGGTGGTGGCAAGCTTCATATTCGTGTCCTCTCTTTGTCAATCAAGCAGTTTTTGGATCACCGGAGCCAGGGCTTCGCCCCATTTTTGGCAGCCTTCTTCGTCCGGGTGTCCGCCGTATCGGGCGACTTCCGGGTGCTCGGCATCCTGGGACAGGATGGGGAGGGTGTCAAACACGGCATCCACCCGCTCCGCCAGCTCGGTTTGGATGTAATGATTCAGCCGGAGCCAGATCTCCTTGCGCTTGGGGTTGTAGTCGAAGGGGGGAATGGTTTGCAGGAGGACCTTTTTCCCGGCACCCTTCAGGGTGTTCACAATGGTTTCCAGATCGTGTCTGGTGGTTTCGTAATCCTCGAAGTGGTTGGTGTCGTTGACCCCAAAGCACACCACCACCAGGTCATTTTGGAGCGCCTTGAACATCCAGGCACCTCCGGAGGCGGCATCCTCCGCCCGGCCGTAGCCCAGACCGATGTTCCAGCAGGCCGCATCCTCCGGCAGATGTTCGGCGGCTACCGCATTCCAATGGGTGTAGCTGTTGAAGGCGGGGCCGATGCCCTGGGTGATGGAATCCCCGAAAAAGGCGACTCTGGTTTTCACAGGACGGTCACAGCCCACCATGCCGGGTACCGGGAGGCGGTTGGAGGGGCTCCAAATGTCACAATCCTTGCGGTAGGTGGCAATCTGGATTTCCTGGTGGAAGGGGATCATGCTGCCCCGGAAGGCGATCTCCAGGCAAATGTAGTCCCCGGCATTGGGGGAAAGGGAAACCGGGTCGCTGGCAAAAAATTCCCCGGGGCCCACTTCCTTGTGGCCCTGTCCGCCGAAGGTCACCGGGATCAGCTCCACCTGGGCGTTGGCCTCGGCGTGGGAGCATACCCCCACCCGCAGCGATTCCATGACCCAGCTGTCGCAAATCAGGTTTTTGTGAAACTCGGCACCATTGGAAAAGGTGCTGTCCAAAATATTGCTCCACAGGAAGGACTAGTTGTACTTCCCGCCCGTGCGGACTTTATAATACACCCGACCGACCCCGCCGCCGGGGGAAGCAAAATGGCAGTGGTTGCCGGTTCCGGCGGTGGTGTTGGAAGAATAGGTCTTGAAAAACTGCATAAGGATCCCCTCCCAAATTGGCTTTCCCTTATTATAGCAGGAAAAGCCCCGCCAAATCAAGTGAAATGGCGGGGCTTTTGGGCTTTTATTCTCCCTTTAGAATGCGCTCGGCGAAAGCCTTTATCGACGCATCATCCAAAAAGGGCAGGTAGATCGCAAGGGCGGCACTGCCGCCCTTGGTAAAGGCATCCTCGGCAAGGGGCAGTAAGTCTTCCTCATTCATAAAGGGAAGCAGGGGGGCGATGGATTTTTCCTGGGATAGATAGCGGTCTGCAATTTCTTTGATCTTTTCCTCCGAAAGGAAGGGGTAAAAGGCGGCGGTGGAATCCCCCCTGCTTTCGCATTTTTCGAAAAATACGGCGACGTCCTCCTCATTCATGAAGGGGAGCAGGGGGGCGATGGAGCTCTGGGAGGGGGCGGCTTCCGCCATTTCGGCCACCTGGCTGGGCTTCAACAGGGGCGCCGCTTCCGAAAGGATCTGCATCCCCTCCGCAAGACCGACGGCATGCTGAAAGGCCTCGGCGGGTTCGCCCCTGGCAACCTGCTCCAAAACCGGGTTGGATTTCCCAAGAATGTCGCCGATGGAGGTGTCGAAGAGATAGGCGATTTCGGGAAGCTTTGAAATGTCGGGCATAGAAGTTCCCCGTTCCCAGTTGGAAACCGCCTGGAAGCTGATGTTCAGTTTGTCGGCCAGCTCGTATTGGGTCATGTTGTGGGATTTTCGCAGGGCGGCAATTCTGCGCCCCACCTGTGCGGTGTCAAACATAGCGTTTCATCCTTTCTGTAAGCGGTTGCCTTACGAAGGGTATGATACCCGTTTTGAATGAAAAACGGAAGCAAGCAGGAATTGAATGGGACTCAATTCCTGCTTGAGTGGTTTATCGCAGGTGAATGGTGACCTCTTCCGGGTGGGTGACCCTGGGGGGCTGATTTTCGGCAAGCTCGCAGGTCACCTTGCCGCAGGGGGTCATGAATTCCACCCTGGCATGGGAAAGTCCCAAAAGGGAGGGGGACAGGGTCAATTCGGTCATACCGGGACGGTTGATCTCCAATCCCAAAATCGCCTTTGGCACCGAGTAGAGGGGTGTGCCGCCCCAGGCATGGCTGTGGTCGAATTTGTAGGTGGGTTCCGGGGCCACAAAGCCTTCCGCAAGTCCCTTGGTGCAATCCAGCACCGGCGCCTTCCAAAGCTCTGCCAGAGGCAGGGTGTACTTATCCCGAAGGCCCAACCGATAAATCCCGTCGAAAAGGAAGTGGGCAAAATAGGGCTGGAACTCCCCGGGGACGGTGCCGTCCATGATCTCGTCCACGATGCGCCGGCCGGTGTCGTCGTCGCATACGCCAACCCAGGTGGCAAGAATGTTGGATTGCTTCAGATAATACCGTTTTTCCACGTTTTCCGGCATCCATTGACCGATCAGATGGTGGGGGGTGGGGGTGTTGAGACCCTCGAAATACATACCCTTTTCGGCATCGTAAAGATGGGTATTGACGGCGGTTTGCAGGGCTTTCTTCTTGGCGTGGCAAAGGGCGGCGGCTTCGTCAAGCGACAGCGCCCGGTAAATCTTTTCGGCCGCGTCCAGGGCGCCGAAAAGGAACAGGTTCAGCGCGGTCTGACCCAGGGCTTTC
>JAFYNU010000116.1 GCA_017547975.1 Clostridia bacterium | reverse complement strand
GGCCGATAGTCAGTTTGACTACAAGCTGGCGGGGGAATGCGCCGCCATGGGCATCGACAAAATCCGCATCAATCCGGGTAACATCGGCTCCGCCGACCGGGTGAAGGCGGTGGCCAATGCCTGCCGGTCTGCCGGAGTCCCCATCCGCATCGGGGTCAACGGCGGCTCGTTACATAAAGATCTTCTGGCCAAATACGGCTCCCCCACCCCCGAAGCCCTGGTGGAATCGGCGGTAACCCAGGCCAGAGAGCTGGAACGCTTCGATTTTTCCGACATTGTCATCTCCATCAAAACCTCCCGTACCCGGGACATGATCGAAGCCTGCCGCATTCTCGCAAGTCAGACCGACTATCCCCTCCACCTGGGGGTCACCGAAGCGGGGGGCGGCGAATCCGCCCTGGTAAAATCAGCCATCGGCATCGGTTCCCTTTTGGGAGACGGCATTGGCGACACCATCCGGGTCTCCCTTTCGGAGGATTCGGAGCGGGAAGTGGAGGCCGGTATTCTCATTTTGAAAGCCCTGGGCCTGCGGGACGGGGTTGACGTGGTGTCCTGCCCCACCTGCGGCCGAACCCAGGTGGACGTTATGGGCATCAGCCGCCGCCTGTCGGAACGCTACAAGGCGGTGCGCCTGCCCGCCGGACAAACCATCACCGCCGCCGTCATGGGCTGTGCCGTCAACGGACCCGGGGAAGCCCGGGAAGCCGACGTGGGCATTGCCGGGGGCAAAAACGAATGGCTTTTCTTCAAAAACGGAGCCATTCTGGAAAAACTCACCGCCGCCGAAGCCGAGACCCGTCTGATTTCCGAAATCGACGCCCTCATCGCCCTTCGCCGGGAAAGGTAAGCCATGGAACACATTGAAAAAAACCACCCGCCCTTCGGGGCGGTTTTTACCCTATATACCCCCCCAGCCGCCCTGAAAGAGCTGTTTGCCGGGGCCCATATCCACCACATGCGCATCGAATCGGAAAGCCGGGGAATCACCCTCTCGGCTTCCTTTGACGTGCCGGTTTCCCACGAGGCTCTTTCCGCCCTGGAAGCCGGTATTTCCAAGGCCTACGGACTTTCCGAATTGACCATTGTGGAGGTGCTTCCCGCCTTCACCCCCGCCGAAGCCCCCCTGGCCATCGGATACCTGAAGCGGAAGCACGTTTCCATCAACGGCTTTTTTAAGGATGCCCGGGTGGAGATTTGCGGCAGTGACGTGACCTTCCATCTTTCCTGCTCCTCCCTGCCCTTTGCCACCGAGGAGGTGGAACGGGTTTTGGGGGATTTCCTCTTCTTCGCCGGTATCTCCGGCATGAAATGCCACGTTGCCCTGGCCTCCGGCTTTTCCGGGGAAGACTTTGACCGGGATATTCTCTCCAAAATGTCCGACGAGGTGGAGCTCATTCGCAAAAATGCCCCCGCCGCCCCGGCAGCCGCCCCCGCGGCAGAACCGGTGCAAAAGCGCATTTTTGCCAAAAAGCCACGCCCCAAAACCATGCATCCCGGGGAACCCCTTTTGGGCAAGCCCTTCGGGGACGAGCTGGTACCCCTTTCGGAAATCACCCCCAACAGCGAATACGCCGCCCCGGGGGTCTACACCGCCGCCGCAGGCAAGGTTTTCTTCGTGGAGCGGAAGGATTTCCGCAACGGCACCTCCGCCGCCCTGACCTTCGATATTACCGACAAAACCTCTTCCCTGCGTCTCAAAAAGCTCATCAATCTGGAAAAAGACGACGGCTTCATTGATAAGATCAAGGCCGGCATGTACCTTTACGTCCGGGGTACCTACAAATACGACCGTTTCAACGACGACTACGTCATGGATCCCATTTCGGTCATGGTGGGGGAAGAAACGGTTCGGCCCGACCTGGCGGAAAAGAAGCGGGTAGAGCTCCATCTGCACACCCAAATGAGCCAGATGGACGGGGTTTCCAGCGCCACCGACCTGATTGCCCGGGCCAAATACTGGGGCCACCCTGCCATCGCCATCACCGACCACGGCGTAGCCCAGGCATACCCCGAAGCCGCCAAGGCCGCCAAAAAGTTTGATTTCAAGGTAATTTACGGTTGCGAAGGCTACTACATCAATAACCAGGAGGACGTGACCATCGTCCGGGGTGACAAGGACGAGTCCCTGGACGGCTATTTCATCTGCTTCGACCTGGAAACCACCGGCACCAAGAAAGAGGTGGATGGCATCACCGAAATTGCTGCCTCCCTGGTGCACAACGACACCATCATCGACAATTTCCACACCTACGTGAACCCCGAACGGCCCATCCCCCCCTTCATCACCGAGCTCACCGGCATCACCAACGCCATGGTGGCCTCCGCCCCCAAAACCGAGGAGGCGGTGCGGGCCTTCCTGGAATTCGCCAAGGGTTACGTTTGCGTTGCCCACAACGCCGCATTCGATACCGGCTTCATTGCCCATGCGGCGGAAAAGTACGGTCTCGACTACGAGCCCACCTCCATCGACACGGTGGAAATGTCCCGGATCCTGATGCCCCACCTGGAGCGGCACAAGCTCAACGTGGTGGCCGAAGCCCTGAAGCTTCCCAAATTCAAGCACCATACCGCAAGCGACGATACCAAGACCCTGGCCTTGATGTTTGTTAAGCTCAAGGAAATGGCCAAGGAGACCCTGGGGGTCACCCGGGTTGCCGAACTGGACGCCGCCCTGAACGACCGCCGCCGGGAAAACACCGAAAAGGCCCATTATGCCAAGAGCCTGCCGGTGCGGCACATTCTCTTCCTGGCCAAAAACAAGGTGGGCCTGAAAAACCTCTACAAGCTCATTTCCAAGGGCCACCTGGAACACATGAATTCCCGCAAACAGCCCATCATCCCCCGGCACGAGCTGGTTCGCCACCGGGAGGGTTTGCTTGTGGGCTCCGCCTGCGAAGCCGGCGAACTTTTTGCCGCCGTGTCCTCCGGTACCAGCCACAAGGAGCTCATCAAGATTGCAAAATTCTACGACTTCCTGGAGATTCAGCCCATCGGCAACAACGAATTCATGCTCCGCAACGGGGAGGTTCCCGATCGGGCCACCCTGGAAAACTTCAACAAGACCATCGTCCAGCTGGGTGACGAGCTTGGTATCCCGGTGGTTGCCACCTGCGACGTACACTTCTTAGACAAGGAGGACGAGGTCTACCGCCGGATCCTGATGGCCGGAAAGGGCTTTTCGGATGCCGACGACCAGGCCCCCCTCTATTTCCGCAACACCGAGGAAATGCTGGCCGAATTCAGCTATCTCCCCCCGAAAAAGGCCTTCGAGGTGGTGGTCACCAACACCAACCTGATCGCCGACCAGTGCGAAAGCTTCCGCCCCCTTCCCAAGGAAATGTTTGCCCCGGTCATCGAAAACTCCGCCGAGGACCTGCAACGCATCGTACTCCAGAAGGCCCACTCCATCTACGGCGACGACCTGCCGGAGGTGGTGCAGAAGCGGCTGGACCGGGAGCTGGGTTGTATCATTTCCAACTCCTACGACGTTATGTATATGACCGCCCAAAAGCTCATCAAGGGCAGTAACGACCGGGGCTACATCGTTGGCTCCCGTGGTTCGGTAGGTTCTTCGGTTGTGGCCTTCATGGCCGGTATCACCGAGGTCAACTCCCTCCCCGCCCACTACGTTTGCCCCAACTGCCACCATTCCGACTGGGACGCCCCGTCGGAATCCATCGGTGCCGACTTACCCGACAAGAACTGCCCCCACTGCGGTACCAAGTACCTGAAGGACGGCTTCAACATTCCCTTCGAAACCTTCCTGGGATTCGAAGGGGACAAGGTTCCCGATATCGACCTGAACTTCTCCGGCGAAGACCAGGCCAATGCCCACGCCCAGGTTATCGAGCTTTTCGGCAAGGAAAACGTGTTCCGGGCGGGTACCATCGGCACCATTGCCGAAAAGACCGCCTTCGGCTACGTGAAAAAGTATTTCGACGAGCGGCCCCACCTGGAAAAGCCCTGCAAAGCAGAGGAATACCGGCTGGTTCTGGGCTGTACCGGGGTCAAGCGCACCACCGGACAGCACCCCGGCGGCATGATCGTGGTTCCCCGCACCAGCGAAATCTACGACTTCTGCGCCATCCAGCACCCCGCCGACGACACCGAAAGCGATACCGTCACCACCCACATCGATTATCACACCATGGAGGACAACCTCCTGAAATTCGACATCCTTGGGCACGATGATCCCACCATGATCCGCATGCTCACCGACCTGACGGGCTTTGACGCCCGGAAGGTCCCCCTGGATGACAAGCCCACCCTGTCGCTTTACAGTACCCACGAAGCCCTCAACATCGAAGCCGACGATATCATCGGCGAAACCGGCTCCATTGCGGTGCCCGAATACGGCACCAAATTCGTCCGGCAGATGCTGGTGGACACCATGCCCGGCACCATCGGCGACCTGATCCGCATTTCGGGTCTTTCCCACGGTACCGACGTGTGGCTGGGCAACGCCAAGGACCTGATCTCCTCTGGCACCACCGATATCACCGGCACCATCTGCTGCCGCGACGATATCATGATCTACCTGATCAGCATGGGCATGGATCCCAAGCTTTCCTTCACCATTATGGAAAGCGTCCGCAAGGGCCGCAAGCTCAAACCGGAGTGGATCCCCATCATGCGGGAAAACAACGTGCCCGAATGGTACATTGAATCCTGCAACAAGATCAAGTACCTCTTCCCCAAGGCCCACGCCGCCGCCTACGTGGTGAACGGCTTCCGCATCGCCTACTACAAGGTACATTATCCCCTGGCCTTCTACGCCGCCTACTTCACCATCCGCGCCGCCGCCCTGGACGCCGAAGCCATGCTCATGGGGGACGCCCACATGGTGGAATTCATCCGCCGGGTCGAGGGGGACAAGGGTGCCGCCGCCATCGACCAGGATCTTGCCAAAACCTTCGAGGTCACCCACGAATACTATCTGCGTGGATTCGAGTTCCTGCCGCCGGATATTTACAAGTCGAAGGCCACCCACTTCACCATTGAGGATGGAAAGCTCCGTTTCCCCTTCTCCGCCATCCGGGGTCTGGGTGAAAACGCCGCCCAAGGCATTGTGGCCGCCAGAGAGGACGGACCCTTCACGTCGGTGGAGGATATCATTTCCCGTAGCCACATTTCCCGCACCAACGCCGACCAGCTCAAGGCACTGGGCGTCTTCGGCGATATCCCCGACAGCGAACAGATTTCCTTCTTCTAAAGAATACGGAACGCCGCCCAAAAGGGGCGGCGTTTTGCGTTTTTTTATTGTCAATTCCGGAATTTTGTGATATACTCAAACCAAATCAACCGGGAGGATTGTGTCATGATCCATTTTGATAAAGAGCGCATGAAGCGGGTGGAGGAAGCCCACCTGAAATTCTGGGAGGGAACGCTGGGCCGTCCCCTTTTGAATCTGGAACTGACCGACGTTTACCAGGTGGAGCGCAAGGCCCGGGCTCCCTATCTGGATCAGCCCAACTGCCACCTGTTTGAATACTCCCCCGCCGAGGTGATTGAGGCGGTGGACGAAGAGCTTTCCCGCCACGAATTTTTGGCCGACGGCTATCCCCGGCTGAATTTTGCCGCCTTCGGTCCCGGGGTCCTGGCCGCCTTCTGCGGCGCAAAGCTGGAGCATGACCGGGGCCAGGTCTGGTTCTTCCCCGAGCATGAACTTCCCCTTTCGGAAATTCACGTAAAGTACGACCCGGAGAATATGTGGGTCAAGCGCATCAAGGAGATCTACAAGGCCGGCCTGGAGCGTTGGGAAGGTCTGGTAAAAATGGGCATGCCCGACCTGGGGGGCGTTATGGACGTGGCCGCCACCTTCCGTGGCAGTGAAAACCTGCTCCTGGACCTGTATGACGACCCGGATGAGGTCAAGCGGCTCATCTGTGAAATCGAGGCGGCATGGTACGAAGCCTACAAGGATTTTTCCGCCGTGCTGGAACCCCAGGGGGGCCACACCGACTGGTCGGGGCTATGGAGTCCCACCCCAAGCTATATCACCCAGTGCGACTTCTGCTACATGATCGGGCCCAACATGTACCGGGAATTCGTCCACGACACCCTGGTACGGGACACCGAAAAGCTCACCAACGTCATCTACCATCTGGACGGCATCGGGGAACTTGCTCATTTGCCCCAGATTTTATCCATCCCGGGTCTGAATGCGGTGCAATGGGTCCCTGGCGCCGGGCAAAAAGCCGCCATCGAATGGGCCGAGGTGCACAAGACCATTCTGGATGCGGGCAAGCGGCTGATGATCACCGGGGACGTGCTCCCCGCCCTGCCAGAATTTGCCGACAACACCTACGTCAACGTAGCCCTTTCCACCGACAGGAAGGATTACATGGACGGCCTGATGAAATTTTACAAATAAACCCACACAAAAACGACCGTTTCTTTTTTCGAAACGGTCGTTTTCCTTATTTTTCCTCTGCTTCCAGAATCTTCTTGAGGAATTTCCCGGTGTAGCTTCCCGCCGTTTGGGCGCATTCCTCCGGTGTGCCGGTGCACACAATCTCACCGCCCCCGCTGCCCCCTTCGGGACCCAGGTCGAT
>JAFYNU010000115.1 GCA_017547975.1 Clostridia bacterium | reverse complement strand
TGATTTTTCTCTCCGGCTCCAAAAAGCCTTACCCTTAACGCGGGATACGGCCGCACCTACTGGACTTCGGCACGGCGGCTCGGAAGTGGTCTTCACCCGGGCGTTTGAGAAGGAACTTGCAGCTGATATTCCTCTCTCTGGGCTCTCCCGCAGGGGTTACTCTCTTCGTCACAGCCTTTCAACAGAATATATTATACTCATTTTTTTGCCGCTGTCAACCCCCATTTTGCAGGATTGTATGCAAAAATGAAAACGGCACCGGGGAATAGCGGAAGAAGGACGGAACCCGCTTTGCCACTTGCAATCGGGGGCATTCGGGTGTATAATAAAACAAAAAAAGAAAGAAAAAGGAGAACCTCATGCTCAAACGCTTTGCCGCTTACTACAAGCCCCATCTGCTCATGTTTTCCCTGGACATGGCGGCTTCCCTGACGGTGTCGCTGATCGGGATGCTCTATCCCATCATGACCCGCACCATGCTCAACGACCTGATTCCCAACCGCCAGTACAAAATGATCGTGGTGATCGGTCTGGCCCTGCTTTGCGTTTACGCCATCCGCATGGCGCTCCAGTACTTTATCCAGTACCAGGGGCACGTGGTGGGGGTCAAAATGCAGGCCCATATGCGCACCGACCTGTTCCGCAAACTGGAATCGCTTCCCTACAGCTACTACGACAACAACGAAACCGGCAAGATCATGTCCCGCATGACCAACGACCTGTTTGAGGTCAGCGAGCTTGCCCATCACGGCCCGGAAAACCTTTTCATCTGTTCGGTGATGGTGGTGGGGTCCTTTACCTACCTTTGCACCATCGACTGGATTTTGACCCTGATCATCTTTGCCTGCGTGCCCATTCTGGTGAGCGTATCCCTGATCCTTCGTAAAAAGATGCGGGATGCCTTTATGGAAAGCCGCAAGTCCATTGCGGAGATCAACTCTGCCCTGGAAAGCAGCATTTCGGGCATCCGGGTCACCAAGGCCTTCACCAACTTTGACGCCGAATCCAAAAAATTCGAACGGGGCAACCATATGTACGTGGAAGCCCGGCGGAAATCCTACCGCTACATGGCTCAGTTCCACTCCTCCACTGCCTTCGTGACCGATATTTTCAACGTCATCGTGCTGATTGCCGGGGGTCTGTTCCTCTACGGGGGCCGGATCACCTTCGGCGACTACTCCACCTTTGTGGTTTCCATCAACCTGTTCATCGGGCCGGTGATGACCCTGATCGGTTTTGTGGAGCAGTACCAGAACGGTACCACCGGTTTTGCCCGCTTCCTGGAAGTGATGGACGAGGAGCCCGAATTTGAAAAGCCCGACGCAAAGCCCATGGCAAAGGTGGAAGGCAACATCGTTTTTGACCACGTCAGCTTCTCCTACGACGAATCCAAGGAAGTGGTCCACGACATTTCGCTGAACATCCAAAAGGGGCAGAAGCTGGCTCTGGTGGGACCCTCCGGCGGCGGAAAGACCACCCTGTGCCACCTGATCCCCCGGTTCTACAACTACGACGAGGGCAAGCTCTCCATCGACGGGGTGGATATCAACGACATCACCCTGGAATCCCTGCGCCGTAACATCGGTATCGTCCAGCAGGACGTCTTCCTTTTCGACGGTACCATTGGGGAAAATATCATGTACGGCCGCCCGGATGCCACCTACGAGGAAATGGTGGAGGCCGCCAAGCGGGCCAACATCGACGAATACGTGGCCACCCTGCCGAATGGGTACGATACCCAAATCGGCGAACGGGGTGTGAAGCTTTCCGGCGGGCAGAAGCAACGTCTGTCCATTGCCCGGGTATTCCTGAAGGATCCTGCCATCCTGATTCTGGACGAAGCTACCTCGGCTCTCGATAACACCACCGAGATTCTGATCCAGGAAGCCCTGGACGAGCTGTGCAAGGGCCGTACCACCCTGGTGGTTGCCCACCGGCTTTCCACCGTGCGCAATGCCGACCGCATCGTGGTGGTTTCCCGGGGTAAGATCATCGAAGAGGGCACCCACGATGCCCTCATTGCCGAAAACGGCGTCTATGCCAAGCTTTACTCCCTCCAATTCCGGGAAGGGGAAAGCAATCTGGGTATTGAATAAGCGTATATTACCACCGCTCCTCCCACCTTTCGGGGGGAGCTTGTGGCATTTGAAGTGGAGGAACCTATGAATTTCGACTTCCAAAGCATGAAATCGGTCATCGCCCGGGAATTTGACGCGGTGATGGAACACTACCCCACCGATATGTCCATGGTGGCCCGGCGGGTGCCGGTGGGGGGCGACCCCCTGGAGCGGAAGCTTGCCATCATCCGGGCGGCGGTGGAGCTCTGTCCGGTGCACCTCTTCGACCACTATCCCTACGCCTTTGAAATCGACGGGGGCGGCGACCGGGGCTACTGCCACTACGGGGTGGGTTGGCTGCACCAGGAAAAGAGCGGGGTGGATTTCGGCCCCCTGCAGGAGATCACCCGGGAGCTTGGGGAGCTGAATCTGGCCCATATCGGCTACTACACCGACCAGCTCCACCGAACCATG
>JAFYNU010000114.1 GCA_017547975.1 Clostridia bacterium | reverse complement strand
TCACGTTGATGCCGGAAAAATCCGCCTTTTGGAGGAAGGGCCCCACCTCATCGGGGGTCAGCTCCACCAGATCGTAGGCATAGGGGGCGATTTTGGCGTGGATAATTTTCGAAAAGCTGTGGGGCAAATGCTGGGCAATACAGCCGTATTCCATGAAAGCTTACTCCTTCCCCAGCCAATCGGTGCCAAACCGGGCGGCCAGCATGTCGCAAAGCACCAGAGCCACCAGGCTATCCACCACAATCCGGGCCCGGTGAATGATGGCGGGGTCGTGTCTGCCCACCAGGGTCAGGGCGGCGTTTTCCACCTGTTGGAAATCCACCGTGTCCTGCTCCCGGAAAATGGAGGGGGTGGGCTTCACCGCCATGCGGATGAAAAGGGGCATGCCGTTGGTGATGCCGCCGTTGATGCCGCCGTTGTGGTTGGTGGCGGTGACGATTTTGCCGTTTTCCACCCGGAAGGGGTCGTTTGCTTCGCTTCCCCGCAGGTCGGCCATGGCAAAGCCATCCCCGAATTCCACCCCTTTGATGCCGGGGATGGAGAAAAGCCCGTGGGAAAGGATGCTTTCCACACTGTCAAACCAGGGCTCCCCTACTCCCGCCGGAATGCCGGTGGCGCAGGTTTCCAGGATTCCGCCCACGCTGTCCAGGTCGGCGGCGGCTTGCAGGATGGCTTCCTGCATCTTCTCCCCCGCACCGGAATCCAGCACCGCGAAGGGAAGGTTGGAAAGGGTTTCGATATCTTCTGTCAGATTTTCAAATTTCCGGTCGTTGATTCCCGCAAGCCGGGCAACGTGGGTTCCCACCCGGATGCCCTTGGCTTTCAGGGCGGTCAGGGCAATGGCTCCTGCCGCCACAAGCCCCGCCGTGATGCGTCCGCTGAAATGGCCGCCTCCCCGGAAATCCTCGTACCCATGGTACTTTTCCCATGCGGTGTAATCGGCGTGTCCCGGACGGGCCAGGTAACGGGTGGCGGAATAGTCCTTGCTTTTGGTATTTGTGTTGGGTATCAGAATGGTGAGGGGGGTGCCGGTGGTAAACCCATTATAGACCCCGCTGACGATGCGCCAGGGGTCGGGCTCCACCCGGGCGGTGGAGATTTTCCCACTGGGACGGCGCAGGGCGAGTTGTTGGTTCACAAAATCCTCGTCCACCGGAATTCCCGGGGCCAGACCGTCCACCACAACGCCGATTTCGGCCCCATGGCTTTCCCCAAATATGGTTACGGCAACCGAATTGCCAAAGGTATTTTTCATGGTTTGTTCTCCTCAGTTTCCTGTCAACTCTTTGATGCCGGGAAGAAGGGTTTCGGGTTCCACCGTTTCCAGGGTGAAGCTGCCGGGAGTCGGAACCTTCACCACGGTGACCTTGCCCGATTGGGCCTTTTTGTCGTGGAGCATGGCGGCATACACCGCATTGGCATCCATCTGGCAGCCGGTGGGTAGATTCCAGCGAGTAAGTACCGGCAGAAGTCGGGCACGAACCGATTCACCGCACATGGGAAGCATCCCCATGGCCACGCACTCCCCGTGATAGAAATCCCCATCCCCCACGCTTTCGATGCCGTGGCCGATGGTGTGGCCAAAATTTAGGATTTTACGAAGGCCAGATTCCCGTTCGTCCTGTTCCACCACCGAAATTTTGATCTGCAGAGCCCTGGCAATGAGGGTGGCGTAATCCTCCTCTCCGGCTTCCATCATAGAAAAAAGCTCGGCGTCGCTGGTCAGGGACATTTTGATGACCTCCGCCATGCCGGATGCGATCTGCCGAGGCGGAAGGGTTTTCAGGGTGTCGGTATCAATGAGAACCTTTTTGGGCTGCCAGAAGGCACCCACGATGTTTTTGATGTGACCCAGGTTGATAGCGGTCTTGCCACCCACCGAGGAGTCCACCTGGGAAAGCAGGGTGGTGGGAAGATTATAGAAATCCACTCCCCGCATGAAGCTGGCGGCCACAAATCCCGCCAGGTCGCCAACCACACCGCCGCCCACGGCAACCACGCAATCCCCCCGTCCAAAGCCGGCTTCCAGCATGGTAAGCAGGAGTTTTTCGTAGGTGGGAAGCTGTTTGCTCCCCTCCCCCTGGGGTATAGTCACCAGAGTGGGGGTTTTGGCGGCAGCCGCCACCTGGGCGGCGTATTCCGGGGGGACCCCTTCATCGGTGACGATCAGAACCTTGCGGTTCAAGTTGAGAAGCTCCCCGGCCTTTTGAAGCAGGCCGGAACCAATGTGAATATCATAAGCCGATTGGGGCAAATTGACGGTCAGTTTCATAAAGCGGCCTCCTTATGCCTTGTAACAGCCCACAACCTTTAGCATGGCACAGTGTTCCGAAAGCTCGTTCAGCATGAACTTGGCGGCGGCGCCGTCCTCGTCCCCCTCGGCCTCGGCGTAGAAGTAGTACTGCCAGGGCAGGGTCTTCATGGGACGGGAACGGAGGACCTTCATGTTGAAGCCGTAGCGGCCGATGACCGAAATGGCCTTGGCCAGTTCCCCTGCCTGGTGCTTAACGGTGAACATTAGGATAAAGGTATGGCCTGCGGTAACGGCGGGCTTATTTTCGCTTCTGGCAAAAATGGCAAACCGGGTAGTGTTGGTCTTGCTTTCGTGAATATCGTGGTCCAAAACCTGCAGGCCGTAAAGCTGGGCGGTTTCCAGGCTGGCGATGGCGGCGGTGTGGATGTCCCCCGCTTCCGCCACCCGTTTGGCGGCCAGGGCCGTATTTTCGGCTGTGATTTCCCGGTAGCCCTTTTTCTGGATGTAGGCATGGCACTGGGCCAGGGCCTGGGGATGGCTGACTACCTGGGTGATATCCGTCATGGTGGCACCGGGGCACCCTAAAAGGTGTTGGGTGATGGGAAGATCATAGATGCCGTTGACGTAGAGGGAGCCCGAAAACATCATGTCCACCACCTGGCCCACCTCGCCGGTGTAGCTGTTTTCAATGGGAAGAATAGCGCAGTCACATTCTCCCTTCACCACCGCATCGTAGGCGGCTTCGAAGGAGGGCAGGGACACGTGCTTGCCATCCGGGAAAAGATTCCGGGCGGCGATGTGGGCAAAGGCACCCTCCACCCCACTGTAGGCCACCCGCATCCCCTCCATGATGCGGTGCTGCATGGAACGGGACACCGCCATGGTGTTTTGGATGTATTCCACGTAAAAATCCTTCAACGTTTCGTCTTCGATCAAAGCGGTATTGCGCTCAATGACCCGGGCTTCCTGGGCGGCGTCGTAGACCGGCAGACCGTGTTCGATTTTGTATTCCGCCACCATACGGGCGGCATGCATGCGTTTTTCAAACAGAGCAGCCATTTCCTTGTCGGCTTCTCGGATGATATTACGGGCTTGTTCCAATTTATCCATCGTTTCTTCCTCATTTTCCATTTATAACGGTAATAATCCAATCAAAAGATACACAAAGGGGGCGGCAAGAATGCCGGGCAGCATATTGGCTACCTTGATTTTGGTGAGCCCCAAAAGATTCAGCCCCAGCCCGATGATCATAACGCTTCCCACACAGGTAATTTCGCCAATCATGGCTTCGTTGAGAAGGGGCTCCAAAAGGCTTGCCGAAAGCACCAGCCCGCCCTGGAACAGAAATACGAAGGCGGCGGCAAACAGAACCCCGATACCCAGGGTACTTGCCAGCACGCAGGAGGAAATTAGATCGAGAATCGACTTGGTGAATAACAGCTCGTTATCCCCCGAAATACCGGCGTTGAGGGATCCCACAATGGTCATGGCCCCCACGCAGAAGAGCAGGCTTGCGGTCACAAACCCCTCCGCCACCGAAACCTTACCGTCGGTGCGTTTGAAGCGCCCCTCCAGGCTTTCCCCGGCCTTGCTCAAAAGGCCATCCAGGTTCAAAAGGGTGCCGAGAATGGTACCGATCACAAGTGACAGGATCATGACGATGGCGTTGTTTCCCGCCAGGGCTCCATCCACCCCAATCATCAGGGTGCACAGGCCGATGGCGGTCATCACCGCCGCGGTCAGCTTTTCGGGGATGCTTTTTTTGAAAATCAGGCCAACCAGACTTCCCACAATCACGGTCGCCGTGTTGAGCAGAACTCCCACCATGGTATTCTCTCCTTTTATCGATGCAAATAATAAAAGCGGTCTTGTCGCATCCCGGCAAGACCGCTCACTCTTTATCCCCATCCGGGGCAATCAGCAAGTTATTCGTCCTTGGGACGCCGGGAGTCTTCCACGCCAAAAAAGCCTGCATAATCATAGCAGGCGCCAATAAAGTAAAACGCATTATGCAGTTGTACCCGATTGGTTTTGTTCATCTTCTTCTCCCTTTCGATTCCCTTCCTATCTGGGAGGGAATCACTGCATTACATTGTAGCATTAAAGCGATGGATTGTCAAGGGGAAATTTCTATCCCTTGCTCCCTTCGTCCCCGGGCGGCAACTCCCCCCTGAAACGCTCCTGCGTCGCATTTCTTCCCCCCTCGGTGAGGGGGGCTTGGAGGGCTTCAGCGAGAGGTGGAAGTCTCGTTCCCGCTTTGGCCCCCTCCCCGAGGGGGCTGCTGAGCCTTAGCGAAGCTGGGGGAGTTCTTTACCCTCTCGCTGGCTATCATGTTAATATATTCGCACACACCGCGAAAATTATCCTTTATGTCTGAATTTGAAATATGCAACACCAGCAATCCCTGTTCTTCCAACTTTTCAGTACGAAAAGAATCCTTTTTGATTCCCTGTTCGGTATAATGTTGAGATCCATCCAACTCTATTACCAATTTTGCTTCATGGCAAAAGAAATCCGCAATAAAGTCTCCAATCGCTTTTTGCCGTTGAAATCGCGGCCGATACGAGGAAAGAAAATCATACCACAGGTGTCTTTCCTGGGGCGTTGCATTTTTACGCAGATTCTTTGCAATTCCTATGTTTTTAGCTTTGTATGGCAACGACATCTTCTTTCTCCTGTTTTACTCCCTCCGTCTTCGCCTTCGGCGAATCCACCTCCCTC
>JAFYNU010000113.1 GCA_017547975.1 Clostridia bacterium | reverse complement strand
AGAAGATTACTGAAACGTACACGAACCGATGGAAAGAGAGAAAAGGCTGGGTAAATGGCGGAAACTCCCTACTAGAAACAAATGCCGACAGAACCCTGGAATATCTTAACAAAAATGGGGTTTGGAAAAAAATAAAATTCCATAAAATCCACTTCACATTTTCTAAAAAGTGTGATACTATTATTAAGTGATACGTTATTGATGGGATGGATGTCCCGTCGGTTGAAGGGAGGTATGATCAAACTGCGATATCAGTTGGGAAAAAGACCAAAACGGATCGCATTTTCCTTGTTTCACAAGGGAGGAAAACATGCTTCCTCCGCACAGCCACAGCGAGACTCATCAACCGAATCTTCTGTTCCGCGTTTACGTGATCTGAAGGATCTGAAAGGTGGAAAACATTCGAACGGTGCTATATTTGGTAGGATTCGTGGCGCTGCAGCAGCAATTCGGAACTACTTCGTTGGTGTTAACTGGTTATTGGCCTTGATGGGGGTATTAGCCTCGATTTATGGTGCTGTTATGATCAAAAGCACCGGAGTAGTTTCCTTAACGGTTCAAATCAGTGCAATTGTGTTGGGTGTTATCGCTTATTTGATGATTGCTATGTTTGACATATCCCACTTGGCGGTTTTCTGGAAGCTTGCAATGGCCGGTGGCGTATTGTTGCTCCTTTCGGTATTGGTGATCGGCCGTACTGCAGGGGGGAACGCAGGGTGGGTATCAATTCATCTCGGCTCGGCTGACTTGAGTTTCCAGCCGGGTGAGGTTGTCAAGATCGTTATGATCATTACTTTGGCGAAGCATTTGGAAATCCTTGGTGAGAAAATAACCACCTTCAAAGGGGTGGTACAGATTGCGATGCATTTCATGATTTATGCTGTCGCACTGGTTTTCTCCAAGGATGACGGTATGCTTTTGACCTATGGGATTCTCTTTGTGGCAATGGTTTTTGCGGCAGGAATACAATTGCGGTATTTGCTGTTTGGTGGTGCTGCACTTGTGGCGGCAACCCCCTTTATTTGGCAATACCTGCTTGACTACTATCAGAAAATGCGTATTCTGGTCGTCCTTGATCCAACCCTGGATCTGGAGGGAAAAGGATACCATGCTTATATTTCCAAGATTGCGATTGCTAATGGTGGATTGACCGGTATGGGATATGGTGCCGGAGAGGTGACACAAACCTCCAATCCGGGAAACCTACCCGCTAAACATACCGACTTCATTTTCTCGGTTATTTGCGAGGAAATGGGAATTATAGGAGCTGCATTGGCAATTGGTATATTGGCGGCAATTATTATAGCATGTTTTTCTGTGGCGGCAAAGGTTCGCCATTCGCGTTTTTCTTACCTTCTTGCCATTGGTGTGGCCGTAATGCTGACCTTCCAGATGGTATTGAACGTGGGGATGTGTACAGGAGTCGTTCCGGTTATCGGATTGACCCTTCCGTTTTTCAGTTCTGGTGGATCGTCGGTTTTGACGATGTTTATTTCTATTGGTATGGTTGCCAGTGTGGGTGCTCACGTGCGCCCGAGAACTTTGTCGGATATTATTTAGCAGGATAAAGCGCCGGGAAACCGGCGCTTTTGACACCGAATTTGAATGAAAGGCCGCTGTGTTGCGGATTTAGATATAGATAAATGAAATATAGTTTTGTGAAGGGACTAATTGCATGCGCATTGTCGCTGTCTATGGTGGCAGGGATGAGTTCTTGCAGTTCACGTGTCGAAAAAGATAACTCCGGGTCGGAAACTCAAAACGAAAACAAGATGGACGCGTTGGAAGTCCGATATGATTGGAACAATATTCTGACCTCTGCAATGGGAACGGGCGGCATGCAAGAAGGAGACATTCCGGAGTATTACCTGTTGAGTGATGCGGTTACAAAAACAAATCAGACCAATACCATGACCGAAGGCGTCCGTGTGATGAGTGAACGGGTGAAGTTGGTGGACCTTTCGGATAGCGATATCATGGGTGTGATCAATGGCGTGGTTCAAAATGCGCAGACGGCATTGGAAAATGATCTGACATGGGTTTCTGCGGATGATATAGAGAAAATAGGAAAAGAGTACGAAACGGGAACGGTGGTGGAACCGCTTAACTACGTCAGCTCGGCCGGAACCGTGTTTGGCCAGCTTTACAGCGTCAACATTATTTATGATAGATCCTACCAGTTGAGCGATGAAGAAGGCATGCACATCGGTGAAATAGCCGTATCAGAAGGCCGAGCATTATTTAATTTTGACCTTCGTACCGGCAGAGTACTGAAACTACAGGACTTGTTCTATGACAACGTTGACTATATAAAACTGTTGACAGAAAAAATGGACCGAATCGGCCGGGAACAGGGCTATTCTTTCAAGTCTTCACTGCGGGGATTGCCGGAAGAGTACGATATGTTTTGTATATCGGGGGATGGTCTTGTTATTGGACTGCCGGAAGAAAATGTGTTTACAGAAAGCGAAACGTGGTATTCAATTCTTTTATCGGATGTAATTGCCTACATGGCGGTGGATCCCGAAAGCAGTAGAGAATTGTTTGAGGAGTCAACGGGATTTTCGAAATGCGCATTTGACGTGGCGGGCATAGCATATCAAGAATATGAGACACAGCCCCCATACGAAGGAGATCCTTTGAAACTGCCGCTGGTGTCGGGGATTTCGACGAGCGAAACCATAAATCAAAACCTTATTGCATGGTATCAGGAAATTACGCATGCTGATTATTATGCAGGAATGGATCTTTCAAAGGGCGGTAGCTTTAGTGTTGAAGTCGCATCTCCGATCAATATGGTTAACGTAACTGTGTTCGTCTACTTGCCGGCCGAAAACCGATATTTGACTTTAGCCCGTTGTTATCGTGCCGATACCGGAAGCATCATGAAAGCCGGTGATTTGATACGTGATGCGGCAAAAGCAGAACTTCCGCCGGAAGCATTGGAGACTACCAATTTCAGGGTGGGATACGATTATACCCTTGGAATCCCGGCCCAGAATGGGATAGAAGAAGATGTTGTTCTTGCAGAAAACCAGTTAAATATGTAAAATTATATAATAAAAAGTGCTGATATTTTTCAATATCGGCACTTTTTCAATATTATTCGTCTTCCGGTTCCGATTCCTCAGGTTTGGCAGGGGAGGAGGCCTTTCGGTGAACACCGGCCAAGGGGTTGGAATCGATTGCGCCACGTAGCTGATCATCGCTTACGTGGGTATATATTCTGGTGGTATTGAGGCTTTCGTGACCCAATACGCTTTGCAACGTGCGAACGTCCACACCATTTTGGTACATCAATGTGGCTGCAGTGTGGCGGAGCTTGTGCACAGAATATTTATCGGCATCAAGTCCGGCTTCGGTAATATGCTTTTTGACAAGCCATTGTACGGTGGATACGCTAATCCGTTTATGGTTGCGGCTGATGAAAAGTGCTTGCTCAGATTTTGGAATTGGCAAATTCTTCCGAACTTCCAGGTAATCAGCCAACGCATCCAGGCATGCCTGATTCAGATAAACAATGCGTTCCTTATTTCCTTTACCGGTGACTCTGAGGGTGTTTTCGGAAATGTCTCCTTTGTTAGCACCGACTAACTCGGAAACTCGAAGCCCGCAGTTTAGGAATAGGGTTAAGATGCAGTAGTCGCGGATTCGATTTGGACCATCAACTCCATCCAAAAGACGGAGGGATTCGTCGATTGAAAGATGTTTTGGTAACGCCTTCTTCAGTTTTGGT
>JAFYNU010000112.1 GCA_017547975.1 Clostridia bacterium | reverse complement strand
GGCGGCGGCTTTGCTTACACCGAAGAAGATCTGATCCGGGTGGGCCTGAACGCCTTCAAGCTTTCCCCGGTGCACCAGGTGCTGATTGAGAAGAGCGTCAAGGGCTTCAAGGAAATCGAATTTGAAGTCATGCGGGACGCCACCGACAAGGCCATCACCATCTGCGGCATGGAAAACGTGGACCCGGTTGGCGTACACACCGGCGACTCGGTGGTGGTAGCCCCCATCATGTCCCTGGACGAGCATAAGCTCAAGATGCTCAACGACTCCGCCATCAAGGTTATCCGCGCCCTGAAGATCGAAGGCGGCTGTAACGTACAGTTTGCCCTCCACCCCGAAACCGACGAATACTACCTCATTGAGGTTAACCCCCGGGTATCCCGTTCCAGCGCCCTGGCCAGCAAGGCCTCCGGTTACCCCATTGCCCGGGTCACCGCCAAGATCGCCGTGGGCATGACCCTGGACGAGATCATGCTGGAAGGCACCACCGCCGCCTATGAGCCCCAGCTGGACTACGTGGTTGCCAAGATCCCCCGCTTCCCCTTCGACAAGTTTGCCGCCGCCCCCAATACCCTGGGTACCCAGATGAAGGCCACCGGCGAAGCCATGTCCATCGGCTCCAATCTGGAAGAATGCCTCCTGAAGGCGGTACGTTCCCTGGAAAACGGCGCCAGCTACTTCTCCACCCCCAAATTCCGGGCCATGGACAAGGATCAGCTCTTTGCCTACCTGGAAAACTATAAGGACGACACCCTCTTTGCCGTGGCCGAGCTTATGCGCCGTGGCGAAAGCGTGGAAACCCTCCACGAAATCACCAAGATCACCAACCTCTTCCTGGATGCCATCCTCCACATTGTGGAAACCGAAATGGCACTGCGCCGGAATCCCGGGGATGCGGCCCTCCTGAAGAGTGCCAAGATCCTGGGCTTTGCCGATAAGACCATTGCCGAGCTTTGGGGCGTCAAGGAGCTGGACGTTTGGAATGCCCGCCACGAAGCCGGTATCCTGCCCGCTTTCCGCATGGTGGACACCGCCCACACCGGGGCCTACATTCCCTACTTCTACTCCTCCTACACCGGCGAAAACGCCTCCCGCCTCACCGACAAGAAGAAGATCGTGGTGCTGGGCGCCGGCCCCATCCGCATCGGCCAGGGCGTGGAATTCGACTACTCCACCGTCCACGCCGTTACCACCATCAAGAGAAGCGGCTACGAAGCCATCATCATCAACAATAACCCCGAAACCGTATCCACCGACTACACCACCGCCGACAAGCTCTACTTCGAACCCCTCACCCCGGAAGACGTGATGAACATCATCGAATTCGAAAAGCCCGAGGGTGTCATCGCCTCCTTAGGCGGCCAGACCGCCATCAACCTGGCCGAACCCCTGCGTGACCGGGGCGTGAAGATCATCGGTACCGACTGCGACGCCATCGCCCGTGCCGAAGACCGTGACCTGTTTGAAAAGGTCATGCGGGAACTGGGCATTCCCCAGCCCCGTGGCGAAGCCGTCACCGACATCGAAAGCGGTGTCCGGG
>JAFYNU010000111.1 GCA_017547975.1 Clostridia bacterium | reverse complement strand
TCACCGGCCACCGGATCTACGTGCCGGAATTTGACGTGACCCACCTTCTGCGGGAGGGAAAGAACGCCATGACCATCCACTTCGGCGGTGGCTGGTACACCGCCAACAGTTCCTTTTACGAAGCGACCAGAAGGTTTGGGGATGCCAAGGCCATCTACCGCCTGACTGTGGAAACCGAAGATGGGGTGGAAGAATTTGTGTCCTCTACCGCGGATCAATTCTCCGATAGCTTCGTCAAAACCTACGATCTGATCACCCACGAGGATCAGGATTACCGGGGCTATGACGACGCCATCCACAGCCTCGATTATGATGACAGCGCCCTGCCCACCGTCAGTCCCGCCGAGCCTTTGCCGGAGGTGACGGAGTATCTTCGTACCGATGCTCCCGCCGACAGGCTGGCGGAGGTTCTGCCGGTGACCCTGTTGGGAGGCGAGGGGGATACCAAATACTACGCCGTGGAAAAGGAAATCACCGG
The DNA here is from genome assembly GCA_017547975.1 of Clostridia bacterium. GTDB lineage: Bacteria > Bacillota > Clostridia > Oscillospirales > QAMX01 > RUG11797. The sequence goes on along the minus strand of JAFYNU010000111.1, from coordinate 2,992 downwards.
CTGGCCGGTTTTGAAGCTGAAAGCCGCCCCCGGTGAGCTTGTCACCGTCTATTTCTCCGAAAACGTGCTGGAAAACGGCAAGCCCGACCCGGTTTATCACCATTCCCAGCGTTTTTCGGTGATCTCCGACGGGGTGGAACGGGAGGTTCGCCCCAACTTCACCTGGTTTGCCTACCGTTACTTTGCCGTCACCGGCAATGCGGAGGTGGAGGTTTGCGAATACGTCCATAGCGACATCAAGACCACCGCCGCCTTCCGGTCGGACAATATCACCCTGAACTGGCTTTTCGATACCTTTGTCAACACCGAACTGTGCAATCTCCACACCGGGGTTGCCTCCGACTGCCCCCATCTGGAACGCCGGGGCTACACCGGGGACGGTCAGCTCACCGGGCACGCCGTCATGAATATCTTCGACGTGGAAAACTTCTACCGCAAGTGGATGGGGGATATCAGCGATTGCCAGGATATTTATTCGGGCCACATCCAATATACCGCCCCCTATATCCGCTCCGGCGGCGGTCCCGGCGGTTGGGGCAGCGCCATTGTGGAGGTGCCCTACGTCTTCTGGCGCCACTACGGGGAAGTGGAACCCCTGAAACAGTATTATCACCAGATGCTCCGCTACTTCGACTACCTGGAAGCCCATTCGGCAAACGAACTGGTGGTCAGCGACAAGGCGGGGGAATGGTGTCTTGGGGATTGGTGCCCGCCCATTCAGGTGGTACTGCCTGCCCCCTTCGTGAACACCTACTTCTACGTGAAGGCCCTGGGCCGTATGATCGAGATCGCCAGGCTGGTGGGTTGCGAGTGGGATATTCCCCGCTTCCAGCGCACCATGGAGGTGAAAAAGGCCGCCATCATGGCCGCCTACTTCAATACCTGGGACGGCAACTTCCTGGGCTGCTTCCAGGGGGCCAACGCCTTTGCCCTGGATATCGGGCTGGGGGACGAGCGTACCCTGCCCAAGCTGGTGGAATACTACGAAAAGCTTGGCCGCTACGATACCGGCATCGCCGGCACCGAGGTCCTGACCCGTGTACTCTTTGAAAACGGCCACGGGGACCTGGCGGTGAAGCTTCTCACCTCCACCGATCCCATTTCCTTTGACGGGATGCGCCGGGCGGGTGCAACCACCCTGTGGGAAAACTGGCCCCAGGCCACCTGGGATCGATCCAGAAACCACCCCATGTTCGGTGCGGTCACCGCCTTCCTCTTCGATTATATCCTGGGCATCCGGGAAGGAATCGGCGGCGAGACCCTGGAAATTGCTCCCATCCTGGTGGATTCCCTGGACAAGGCAGAGGGCAGCCGTGTGCTGAAAACCGGTGAAGTGAAGGTTGCCTACGAAAAGAAGTACGGCACCACCCGCTTCAAAATTACCACCCCCGTGAAGGCCACCTTCCGGGTGGGGGACGTGGAAAAGACCCTGGAAATCGGCGAACACGAATTTACGGTATAATCTCAAATAAAAAAAGGCCCTTGCGGTACCTGCGATAAAGCAGTATTTTACTTCTTATCAATGTAAAGTACTGCTTTATCTATTTAACAATGAATTGATAATTGAAAAAAAGAAAAATTATGCTATAATAAAATCGTAAGCTTACAAAATTTATTTTGGAGGTACGATATGAACATTAAAATAGGTGCGATCATCAAAAAACTTCGCGCAGAAAATAATATTACACAAGACGTTCTTGCCACGGCTATAGGGGTGACACCTCAAGCTATATCTCGTTGGGAAGCAGAAGGTGGTTATCCCGATATTGAACTTCTTCCGGCGCTTGCTGATTTCTTTTCCGTCAGTACAGATGAACTCTTGGGATATAAGCTCTCTCAAAGAGAAGAAGAAATTGCAAATATCAAAAAAGAAATCTCTCGTCTTGCAGAAGTGGGTACGATCGAAGAACGGATAACTTTCGCAAGAAATGCGATTTCCCGCTACCCCGCAGATTTTGAGATCAAAGAAAATCTCGCTGTTTGTCTGTATCATTTGTGGTGCGATACAAAGAATAACGACCTCATAAAGGAAATCGAAAATCTTTGCTCTTCCGTGGTGGCTGAATGTAAAGATGAAGATACCCGATATGATGCAATCAATGTTTTGATCAATATTTACGGAGGCACCAAGCAGGTTGAGAAAGCTATGCAATCAGTAAATCTGCTCACACCTATGAAGTACTGCCGTGAATTTGCAAAATCATCGGGGATTGGTGATGGCAATACGGAATTTTATATTCAAGATGAAATCGACAAATTGACCGATTGCTTGGGTACTGCTATTTCAAACTATCCGCTCGCGGATGAACTCCCCAATGATCCGTCCACATGGGATAGAAAAATTGAAATGCTTACTATTTCCAATCATCTTTATAAGATGATATACGGGGATAACCTTATGTTTTATCATGTTCGCCTCTCCCAAAATTATTGGTTAATTTCCACGTATCAGATATCTCAGGGTAAAAAGGATGAAACACTTGCATCTCTTGAAAAAATGTGTTATCACGCGATTGAATACGACAAAGCATATATCAATGACCACGGTAAATTTTACACATCAATTTTTACCGATAAGTTAATTTATCCTGAACCCAACAAAGATTTTCACGAACTTACGGAACACACCAATTGCTACCATATGCTTGACAGATTGCAAAATAAACGATATGATTGTGTCCGCCAAGATTCACGTTTTGTTTCAATTATTGAGAGATTAAATCAGCATGCTAAATAAGTTATTCTTGCCCCGCCTCGTGCGGGGCTTCGATTTTGTGACCACAAAAGCAGTGCTTCACAAGACTGAAATAAAGACTATAAAATACAAAACTAACTCAAAGCCGCTTATGGCAAACAATCCCTGTAAGTGCTTTTTGCTACCTTCCGTGGAGAATGAAAAAGCCTTCCTCCGGGAGGAAGGGGGACCACGAAGTGGTGGAAGGAGCCCGCGTAAATTAAAATTTGTACTGATTTTACCGTAACACACTCTCCC
>JAFYNU010000110.1 GCA_017547975.1 Clostridia bacterium | reverse complement strand
GGCATCAAGGCATGGCTCCCCATTATGAAGGGTTGCAATAATTTCTGCTCCTACTGCATCGTTCCCTACGTCCGGGGACGCGAACAGAGCCGCGCCGCCTCCGACGTCATTCGGGAAGCCCGGGAGATCATCGAAGCCGGTCACAAAGAAATCACACTTTTGGGCCAAAATGTAAACTCCTACAAAGGAATTGACGGGGGCTTTCCTGCTTTGCTCCGGGAGATCAATCGAATTCCCGGTGATTTTCGGATTCGCTTTATGACCAGCCACCCCAAGGATGCCGGAGAAGAGCTTTTCCGTGCCATCAGCGAGTGTGAAAAGGTTTCCGCCGCCCTGCACCTCCCCTTCCAGTCGGGCAGTGACCGTATCTTGCGGGAAATGAACCGTGGTTATACCGCTGAGCAATACAAACGTAAAATCGAGCTTGCCCGCCGCTATACCCCAGACCTTGCCATCACCAGCGACGTGATCGTTGGCTTCCCCGGTGAAACCGAGGAGGATTACCAAATGACCGAGGACTTGGTCCGTGAAATTGGATTCGTCTCCCTTTTCACCTTCATCTTCTCCCGCAGAGAGGGCACCAAGGCCGCCAAGATACCCGACGATACCCCGGAAGAGGTCATCAAGGATCGTTTTCTTCGACTGGTCGCCGTGCAGGATGCCATTTCCAAGGAAAGTCACGCTTCCCGGATCGGCATGGTTGAAACGGTGCTTTATGATGGTTTTTCCCGGGATAAGGATGCTCTTTCCTCCCGCACCGATGACGGTCGCCTTGTAATTGTCAAGCAGGATCCCAGCCGCATCGGTTCCTTCGGCAACGTAAAAATTACCGGTTCCACCACCTGGAGTCTGATCGGTGAACCGATGGATGAATAAAGACGGTGAAAAAAATGGCTGAATTTACCCCCATGATGAAACAGTATCTTTCCATCAAGGAACAAAACCAGGATTCTCTCCTGTTTTTCCGCCTTGGTGACTTTTACGAGCTGTTTTTTGAGGATGCGAAAATTGCCTCCAGCGAACTGGATCTGGTTCTGACCGGGAAAGACTGCGGTCAGCCGGAGCGGGCTCCCATGTGCGGAATTCCCTTCCACTCCAGTGAAAACTATATCGCCAAGCTGGTGGCAAAGGGCTTCAAGGTTTCCATTTGCGAACAGGTGGAGGATCCCGCCCTTGCAAAGGGACTGGTTAAACGCGAAATCATCCGCACAATTTCTCCCGGTACCATTACCGAGGACTCCATGCTGGATGATCGCCGTTCCAACTATATCTGCGGCATTCACCTGATGCGCAAAAATTGTGGGATTGTATTTATCGATATTTCCACCGGCGAATGCAGTGCTACCGGCGTATACGGAAGCGATTATTCCTCCCGATTGATTTCTGAGCTTTCCCGTTTCTCCCCCTCCGAAGTGATATTGAACAAAGATGCGGCCGATTGCCGTCAGTTGATGGATTATATCCGTAATCGAATGCGTATCCGCATATCGGTGGAAGATGACTTTTTTGATGAAGCTTCCGCCAAAGCCGAAGTGGAATCTCGTTTTTCCGACGGTGTGGAATGCCGTGAACCCTACCGGGATGCCATGATCATTGCCGTCGGCAGTCTTCTGCGTTACCTGACCGATGCAAAAAAGAGCGATCTCTCCTACATTCGTAAGCTTTCTATTTATCAGGAAGCTTCCTTTATGGATATTGGTGACACCGCTTTCCGTAATTTGGAAATCAGCGAAACCATGCTTGGCAAATCCAAACACGGCAGCCTCCTGGGCGTTATGGACAGCACCATAACCGGTATGGGAAGCCGCAAGCTTCGCCATTGGGTGGAAAAGCCCCTGATGAATCCCGCCGCCATCGATAAGCGCCAGAATGCCGTTGCTGAATTGGTGGATAATACCCTTGTGCGAGAAGAAGCCCGCCACACCCTACGGAGCATGACCGACATGGAGCGGCTCACCACCCGCATCGTCTACGGTACCGCAAATTGCCGCGACCTGCGTGCTCTTTGGAGTGCCCTTTCCATTATCCCCGATTTGCAAAGTATGATTTCCTACACCAAATCGGTGCTCCTACAGGAGGTCTTCAAGGGTCTGGATCCCCTTTCGGATATCCGTGATTTGATCGATCGTGCCATCACCGATGATCCTCCCTATCTCTTGCGGGAGGGCGGCATGATCAAGGACGGATACCATGAAGAGGTAGATCGTCTGCGCTATATTTCCAAGCACGGCAAAGAACTGATTGCCGCCGTGGAATCCCGTGAACGGGAACGCACCGGCATCAAAAACCTGAAAGTCAGCTATAACAAGGTCTTCGGTTACTACATTGACATCACCAATTCCAACCGCAGCCTGGTTCCCCCCGATTACATCCGTAAGCAGACGCTGGTAAACTCGGAGCGTTACATCACCGAAGAACTGAAGGTCATTGAAAGCGACATTCTTTCGGCGGATGACAAGCTCCGGAATTTGGAATATAACCTCTTTGATTCGGTCCGCAAAACGGTTGCCGCCGAATCGGTCCGTATCCAGAACACGGCTGATGCCGTATCCAGCCTGGACGTCCTCCTTTCCCTGGCATCCAATGCCGTTAGCTACCGTTACACCCGCCCCCTGGTGGATCTTTCCGACAAACTGGAGATCATCGGCGGTCGGCACCCTGTAGTAGAACGAATGTCGGGCGGAGAGCTCTTTGTTCCCAACGACGTTCTTTTGGATTCCGGCGAAAACCGGGTAGCGGTTATTACCGGCCCCAACATGGCAGGTAAGTCCACCTACATGCGGCAGGTTGCCCTGATCGCCTTGATGGCCCAAACCGGCAGCTTTGTCCCGGCAGAAAGCGCCCATATCGGCATTATCGATAAGCTCTTCACCCGTGTAGGCGCTTCCGACGACCTGTCCAGCGGCCGTTCCACCTTCATGGTGGAAATGAGCGAGGTGGCCGAGATTTTGGATAATGCCACAAACAAGAGTCTGATTATTCTGGACGAGATCGGCCGCGGTACCAGCACCTTCGATGGTATGGCCATTGCCAGGGCGGTGGTGGAATACATCAACGACCCGAAAAAGATCGGTGCCCGTACCCTTTTTGCCACACACTACCATGAGCTTACCGCCCTGGAAGAAAGCATGCCGGGCATCAAGAACTACAACATTGCGGTCAAAAAGCGCGGCGACCAGATTTCTTTCCTGCGAAAGATCATTCCCGGCGGTGCGGATGACAGCTATGGCATTGAGGTAGCCCTGCTTGCAGGTCTCCCCAATCCCGTTATCAATCGTTCCAAGGCGATTCTCGCTTCTCTGGAGGATGAAAATCCCCGGGAATCCCGTTCCGTCGGACGCATCAAGGAAGAGACTCCCGATCAGCTCTCCTTTGCCATGGGGGCCACCAATCAGGTGGTTGAGGAACTGAAATCCATCAGCATTGACACCATGACGCCCATTGAGGCATTGAATATCCTGTATCAGCTACACAAAAAAGCAAACGAATTGTAAGGAGGTTCCGGTATGAAGAAAATTGGTTTTGACGGAGATAAGTATATCCGTACACAAATGGAAAAGATTACCGAACGTATCGACCTATTCGGTGGAAAGCTCTATCTGGAATTCGGCGGAAAACTGTTTGATGACCAGCACGCCGCCAGCGTTCTTCCCGGCTATCGTCCCAACGGAAAGATCGAGGTACTGCAAGCCTTCAAGGATATGGCAGAAATGATCCTTTGCATCAGCGCCAAGGATATCGAAAGCAACAAAATGAACAGCAACTTGGGAATCACCTACGAGATGGACGTTCTGCGGCACATGGACAAGCTTCGTGCCCTGGGCCTTCACATCAGTTCGGTGGTGATCACCCTGTTTACCGGCCAGGAAGCCGCCATTAAGTTTAAGAACATGATGGAACAGCGGGGAGAAAGCGTTTATCTGCATGCTCCCACCCTGGGCTATCCCACCGACGTCAATACCATCGTCAGCGATGCTGGCTACGGCGCCAACCCCTACATCCAAACCTCCCGTCCCCTGGTGGTTGTCACCGCCCCCGGTCCCGGCAGCGGCAAGCTTGCCACCTGTCTCTCCCAGCTGTATCATGAATACAAGCGGGGCGGCAGAGCGGGTTATGCAAAGTTTGAAACCTTCCCCATTTGGAATCTGCCCTTAAAGCATCCCGTCAATCTGGCTTACGAAGCCGCCACCGCCGACCTGAAGGACGTCAACATGATCGACCCCTTCCACCTGGAAGCATACGGTGTTTCCACCACCAATTACAACCGTGACGTGGAAGTATTCCCGGTGGTCCGCACCATTCTTTCCAAGATCATGGGGGATTCTGTGTACCGTTCCCCCACCGACATGGGGGTCAATATGGTTGGCTTCTGCATCTCGGACAACGACGTGGTGAATGAAGCCTCCCGTCAAGAAATTATTCGACGTTACTACCGCGCCCTCACCGATGCCAAGGTCGGCAAGAAGGGACCCGAAGAAGCTGAACGCATTCTGCTCATCATGAATGAAATGGGCATTTCCACCGCCGACCGGCGAGTGGTGGCTCCCGCCCTGAAAAAGGCCGCCTCCATCGAACCCAACGGCACCGATGGACAGGTGGTTAGTCTGGAGCTTCCCGACGGAACCATCGTCACCGGGAAATCGCTCCCCATTATGAATGCCACTGCTTCGGTCATCATCAACGCCGTGAAGCATCTTGCCGGAATTGCTGATGATCTACACCTGATCTCCCCCGTCATCCTGGAACCCATGATGAACATGAAAAAGAACATTCTTCACAACAGCTACCCGGTACTCAACGCCGAAGAAGTTCTTTCTGCCATGAGTATTTGTGCCGCCACCAACCCTACGGTTGCTTATGCGGTAACCAAACTGCCAATTCTTTCGGGTTGCGACGCCCACTCCTCCAGCATGATTTCCTCCCCGGATGCGTCCACCTACAAAAAGCTTGGTATCAAAATTACCTGTGAACCCGAATACCCCACCAAAAAGCTTTATTTCAAATAATCTCCCCCTAACACTTTGCGAAAGGAGTGCAGTATGGGATCGATCCGTGTTTTACCCCGTCACATGCGGGACCTGATTGCCGCCGGCGAAGTTTGCGAAAGACCTTCCTCGGTTGCCAAAGAGCTGATTGAAAATGCCCTGGATGCAGGCGCCGAAAACATCACCGTTTGGGTGGAACGCGGCGGACTGGGTCTGCTTCGGGTTGCCGATGACGGTATCGGTATGTCTCCCGATGACGCTGCGCTCTGTTTTTCGCGCCATGCCACAAGCAAGCTCCCCACCGATGATCTGGTTGGTATTGTTACCATGGGTTTCCGCGGGGAAGCTTTGGCCGCCATTTCAGCGGTTTCCAGGATTCAGCTGATTACCAAACCGCGTGGCTCCATTGAAGGCACCGAGTTGATTATGGAAGGCGGGGAAACCGTTTCCCAACAACCGATTGGCTGCCCGGAGGGCACCAACATTTCGGTAAGCGACCTCTTTTACAACACTCCTGCCCGTTTGAAATTCATGAAGCGGGATTCCGCCGAAGCCAGCATGGTGGAGGGGGTGGTAGAACGTGCCGCATTTTCCCATCCGGAAGTATCCTTCCGTCTTTATAAGGACGGCAAAGAGGTCATGCACACTCCCGGTGACGGCAATCTTCTCTCCGCCATCTACTGTATTTACGGTTCGGAATATGCCACCAAGCTGATGCCCCTGAAGTATGACTACAACGGAGTTTCTGTTCGGGGATATACTGCCAAACCCACAGCGGGGCGCGGCAATCGAGCCATGCAGTTTTTCAGTATCAATACCCGCCCCATCAAGTCCCGTATGCTCGCCGCCTGTCTGGACGAAGCATACAAGAATGCTATGCCCTTTGGCAAGTATGCTTTCTGCTTCTTAGACATTACCATTCCCTACGAATTGGTGGACGTAAACGTTCATCCTGCCAAAACCGAGGTCAAATTTGTCCGGGAAAAGGATGTATTCGATTGCGTTTATTTTGGCATTAAATCTTTGATTCGCGGCAGTGCCGAGGTGGATTTGACCCAATCGGCCTCTTCCGAAAAGGAAGCGGTACCAAGCGGTCAACCTGCCTCCGATATCACTCCTCCCCCGGCTCCGGAGATTACTCCAATCGAATCTGCCCCGGTTTCTGTAACCCCCGCCGTTCCAAAGGAAATCAAAGCAAACGCAGTATTTTTCCCCGCTCCCGCACCCAAAGATCCTGTATCCGAAGAAGAAGAACCGCTTCCCATGGTCTCCGCCCCCTCTTTTTCCTATCAGGTTGAAAAGAAGAATGATGCGCCCATTGAGGAACCCCAGGATCCCCTTCCTTCCCCCACTCCTTCGCAAGAGACAGAGGAGATTCCGGTTCAGGAAACCTTTGTTAAAGCGCCTTCCTACCGTTACAAATGCGAGGTTTTCCATACCTACATCATTGCCGAAGGCGAAAATGACCTGTTTGTCATCGACAAACACGCTGCCCATGAACGTATGCTTTACGAAGAGCTTCTCACCCACGAAGGAGAGCCCGATTCCCAGCTTCTTTTAACTCCTCTCGTGGTGAAATTGGCCCGGGACGAATACTCCACCCTGATTGCCGCCTTTGACGAACTGGAAAAGGCCGGCTTTGAGGTTGAAGATTTCGGCAGCGGCAGTTTACTGGTTCGTCGGATTCCGCTTTGCCTTTTAGGCCATGATGTTTCCGCCTCCCTCTCAGAGATCAGTACAGCCCTTTCGGAGGGCAAGCACGACAAGCGCCTTTCGGTCAGAGAACGACTGCTCTATTCGGTGGCCTGCCGTGCCGCGGTTAAGGGCGGCGAATACACAACTGAAGCCGAACTGAATGCCCTTTGCGAACGTGTTTTGGATTTTCAGGATATTCGCTTCTGCCCCCATGGACGTCCCTGTGTCTTTCGAATCGGGAAAAACGAAATTGAAAAACGATTTGGGAGGCTCGGTTAACCATGGAAAAGATCGTCGTACTTTCCGGCCCCACCGCAAGCGGAAAAACCTCCCTGGCACTTTCTCTCGCCAAGGTCTTTCCGTTTGAAATTATTTCCGCCGATTCCATGCAGGTATATAAATCCATGGATATCGCCACCGCAAAAGCTACCCCCGAAGAACAGGCCCAGGTTCCCCATCATCTTCTTGACGTTGTCGAACCCTGGGAGTCCTTCTCCGTTTCCGATTATTGCCGGCTTGCGGACACCGCTGTCGCAGAGATCCTCTCCCGTGGAAAAATCCCCCTGATATGCGGCGGCACCGGTTTCTATATCAAAGCCCTGATAGAAGGCGTCAGCGCCGAAGGGCCCGGCAAAAACGATGCAATCCGAAAAAAATACGAAGAAATGCTTTCCCGAATCGGTCCGCAGGCCCTTTGGGAATTGCTTTGTTCCAAGGATCCTGCCCGTGCGGAAGCCATTCATCCCAACAACACCAAACGGGTAATCCGAGCATTGGAATTGATGGAAGAAACCGGCAAAAAAGCCAGCGAGCTTGCATTCTACACCAACTCTCCACGGTATCATGCGCTTTATCTTGCGCTGGATTACCCCGACCGTGAGTCCCTCTACAAGCGTATCGACCTTCGTGTAGACGAAATGATGAGGGAAGGCCTTTCTGCCGAAGCACAAACCATTTTGGATCTCCATCTTCCGTCCGATACCCCGGCTATGCAGGCCATTGGATACAAGGAATTCCTTGAAACGGCAACTCCCGCCGAAGCCTCCGAACTGATCAAACGCCGCACCCGTCAGTATGCCAAAAGGCAGATGACATGGCTCCGGGGGGTTGAGGGCGCTTGTATGCTGAATGCATGCAGTTCAAAGGAGTCTCTTTTGGAAGTTACCTGCGAAAAAATCTCAGCCTTCCTCTCCCTCTGAAACCTACACCAATTATCTATAAATTTCCTTGCTATATTGGCGAATTTTCTGCGATTTTTGCTTGTAATGCTTATAACGCTGTGATATAATAGATAAAAGGTATGTGTTTGTCTATGCTCCCACCCGAAAGGAAAACAACGTGCTGAAAAAAACCTTCACCTATGGTCGTTTGGTCTTCGGAACCTTGCTGGCCATTGTTTTTGCGTATATCATCTATCAGGTCGGAATCGCTCTTCGCGACCAGAAGATTCAGACGGTGCACGTTTCGTTGGAAACCGCCGGTCAGACGGTAGAAGGTACCGCTTTGTTGGTTCGGGATGAGGTTGTCCTTCCCGATATTACCCAACCCTACTACTCTTTGACCCGCAGCGATGGTGAAAAGGTTGCTTCCGGCGATCATTATGTGCGAGTCTTCTCCTCCTCTGCCGAAAGCAATTCTTACTTCGATCGGCTTTCTATGCAGACCGTTTACGATCGTTTATCTGCCATTCAAACAACCTTCCACGAAAACTACGAACTTTCGGACGTGAATCAGGATATCCAGGCTCTTTTGGCCATTCGGCCGAATCCCGGTCAGGATTTCTCCGTATCTGCCGCAGTTTCTTCCGAATTGGGTGACATACTTGCCATGCGGCACTATGCTCTTACCGATGAAGCAAACCTGGAAGATATTTTGAATTACTATACTATGCGGCTTTCTTCCTCCTCTGAAAGCTATGGCACCTTGCTCACCACCTCGGTCGGCGGATATTATTCCTCTACTGCGGATGGTTTTGAGGCCATTCTGAATATGGAGAACGCTTCTAACATTTCCTGCAAGGAAGTACAGAAATACATTTCCGATCCCGCCGTCCACACCACTGCCTTTGCTTCCTGTCCCGGCCGTATCGTTACCGATTACCGGTGGAAATTTCTGCTTCCTGCCAATGCCGAAGACGCCAAGGCTTTGAAGCTTGATAAGCGTTATCAGGTTTCTATTATGGGGGACCGCATTACCGCAACCTTGACCTCTGTTTCCCCGGAAATTGAAGGTATGGTGGTATTAGAATTCACTTCCAGCGCTGACATTGGCAAATACTCTGCGTATCGAACTGCCGAAGTTACCGTTGTGATTGAAGAGTATACAGGTTATCGCATTCCCATTGACGCCATGCGCATGATTGATGGAAAAACCGGCGTTTTCTGTTTACAGGGTTATGCCGCACGGTACGTAGAGGTGGATATTCTTTGGAAAACCGACCGCTACTACATTGTTGACGCTGACTTGACCAGCGAAGACGGCCTTTTCACCAACGATTACGTTATCGTCAACACCAAGGGGATCTACGATGGTAAGGTTGTTACCAATACGCCCCTTTCCAACTAACCAAAATAACATTGAATATATCACTGGAGGTATGTTACCATGAGTTTATGGGACAAGATCAAGAACGCAGGCAGATCCGATGAATACGACGAATACGAAGACGATTACGAACGCGAAGACGAGGTTGAAGAAGAAGAAGCTTCTTCTTCCAGAGCCCGTTCGTTCCGCCGTCGTGCCGCTTCGGTCGATACCGAGGATGACACCCCCTCCGAAAATGGCAGTGGCCGAGTGATGAACGTCACGACTCCCACCCAGCTTCAGGTTGTGCTTGTAAAACCCACCGAATTTGAAGATTCCATTGAAATTGCAAATTCTCTCAAATCGATGCATACCGTCGTGCTGAATCTGGAATCCACCAACAAGGACGTTGCCCGCCGCATTCTCGACTTCCTGAGCGGTGTTGCCTATGCAAACCAGGGCAAGATTAAACGCGTTGCCAACAACACTTACATTATCACCCCTTACAACGTTGGAATCATGGGCGATCTTATTGACGAACTTGAAAACAACGGCATGTATTTATAACAAATAAAAGAAAAAGGAGGATTACACAAATCCGATGATTACCTCTTCCGAAATCAAAAACTCCACCTTTGATCACGTATCTTTCCGGGGCTACAATCCCGATCAGGTTGACAAGGTTCTTGACAATGCTGCCGAGACCATCGATTCTCTTTCCCGTGAAAATGCCATTCTGAACGAAAAGCTCCACGCTCTCACCTCTCAGGTTGAGGTCCTGCGTCAGCGTGAAGCTTCTTTGAACGAAGTTATGATCCGTGCCCAGAAGATGAGCGACGATTTGATGGCCGAAACCAAGTCCAAATGCGACGCCATGATCGCCGATGCTGAACAGAAGAGCTCCGAACTGCTTCTTTCCGCCAAAACCCTGGGTGACGCCAAGATCGCCGAATACAAGGATGCCATTCGGGAAGAAAAGCTTCGTTTCGAAAAGGCACAGGAAGAAGCCGCTACCTTCATCGACATGATCGTTGGCGAACTGATTGCCCACACCGAACTGATTGCCAAGATCAAGACCAAGGCTCATATTGAAGACTTTACCCCGACTCCCGCTCCGGCTCCCGTTGCCGAACCGACCCCCGCTCCGGTTATCGAAGAAGTTCCCGTTGCCGAACCGGTCTCGGTGATTCCTGAACCTATTCCCGAACCCGTTCCCGCACCGGTCGCTGTGGAAGAACCTGCTCCCGTTGCCGAGGGAACGGCAGCTGTTGCCGAAACCGTGGATGATATTGCAAGCAAGATTCTCGGAACCGCCCCCGCAGCAGCTCCCACCGCCGGCATGAGCTGGGACGAGATTATCGGGCTCAAGTCTGCCCCCGCCTCCGCCCCCGCTCCCCAGAAGCCCGCTTCCGATGCCTCCGGCCTGAAGTTCGGCAAGGAATTCGACATCACCATCAAATAAAAATAAAGTCAGAGAGAGTTTTTACATCATGGATTATAACAAAACATTAAATCTGCCCAAGACCGATTTCCCCATGCGGGCTGGTCTTCCCCAAAGGGAGCCTGTCGCCCTGGAAGCCTGGAAAGCCAAAGATATCTACGGCAATCTCCAGAAGAAGAACGAAGGCAAGCCCTCTTACATTCTCCACGACGGCCCTCCCTTCTCCAACGGTGACATTCACATGGGTCACGCCCTGAACAAGATCCTGAAGGACTTCATCATCCGCTATAAAGCCATGAGCGGTTACTATGCCCCCTACGTTCCCGGTTGGGATAACCACGGCATGCCTATTGAAAGCGCCATTATCAAGAAGAATAAGCTGGACCGCAAGAAGATGTCCATCCCCGAGTTCCGGAATGCCTGCACCAAGTTTGCCTCCGACTTCGTGGACCGTCAGCGCAACCAGTTCATCCGTCTGGGTGTTCTTGGCGATTGGGACCATCCCTATCTGGCCATGAATCCTGAATTTGAAGCCGAAGAAGTTAAGGTATTCGGCGAAATGTTCAAGAAGGGCTATATCTACAAGGGTCTCAAACCGGTTTACTGGTGCCCCCACGATGAAACCGCTCTTGCCGAAGCCGAAATCGAGTACAAGGACGATACCTGTACTTCCATCTTCGTAAAGTTCCGTGTAAAGGATGACAAGGGTATCCTGGCTCCCCATTGTGACCTTGAAAACACCTATTTCGTCATCTGGACCACCACCACCTGGACCCTGCCGGGTAACCTGGCAATCGCCCTGAACCCCTCCGAAAAGTACGCCTTGATCAAGGCTGATAACGGCGAATGCTACATCACCGCCACTGCTCTGGCTGAAAACACCATGAAGGTCGGCAAGATCGCTTCCTACGAAATCGTAACCGAGTTCAAGGGGCACGAGCTGGAATACATCACCACTTCCCACCCCTTCATTGATCGGGAAAGTCTGGTCGTTCTGGCCGAATACGTTACCATGGATTCCGGTACGGGCTGCGTACACACCGCCCCCGGTTTCGGTGCCGACGACTACAACACCTGCCGTAAATACAACATGGACCTCATCGTCCCTGTGGACGATCGTGGCTACCAGACCGCCGATGCCGGTAAGTTTGCCGGTATGTACTACGAAGAATCCAATAAAGCCATTCTGGCAGATATGCAGGAAAGCGGCGCCCTCTTCGCTTCTGAAGTAGTTGCCCACTCCTACCCCCACTGCTGGAGATGCAAGAATCCCATCATCTTCCGTGCCACACCGCAATGGTTCTGCTCGGT
>JAFYNU010000109.1 GCA_017547975.1 Clostridia bacterium | reverse complement strand
CATCCACAACCAACACGTTCATTTCATTCACCTCTGGAACTATCATACCATAGATTTCTTAAGAAGTCTCGCTGAAAATTCTTAATTTTTCTTAAGAAATGCCCGTACGCCCCCGTCCTACCCCATTCCCCTTTACTCTTTTCCCACCCTGTGGTAGAATAAGTAAAAAAACATGCAAAAAGGAGTCATGCCATGACCACTTATTACGTGGATTTTGAAAACGGGAAGCCCGAAAACGACGGACTTTCCGAAGCCTCCCCCAGGGAGGATTACCAAACCCTTGACCTTCACCCCGGCGACCACGTTCTTTTTAAGCGGGGGAGCTTTGTACGCGGTCCCCTTCACACCAAAAAGCATATCTCCTATGGATCCTATGGGGAGGGTCCTCTTCCCACCTTCTGCGGCTCGGTGGACGTCAGCGCCCCGGAATGCTGGATTTCCACCAATTTGGAAGGGGTATGGCAATGCGTTGTCCCCATGGATGGTGACGTGGGGAATCTGGTTTTCAACGACGGAGACTGCACCGCCGCCCTGAAGTGGGAGATGGATGGCCTTACGGCTCAGGGGGATTTTTATAGTGAGCCAAATCCCCATCAACCGGGCAAGGCCCTGCTTTATCTCTATTCCGTCATTCACCCTTCCCTTTTTTACACCCATCTGGAAGCGGTACCCTATGCTACGCGGCATCTTGTCAATCTGGACGAGGGAATGACCTTCGAGGATCTTCGTCTGATCAACAGCGGTGTCCACGGTATGGCGGGCCACGGGGACCACATTACGGTGCGGCGGTGTGTATTTGAAAACATTGGCGGTTGTCCTTGGAACCGGGAACGGCGCATCCGTTTTGGCAACGGTTTTGAAATCTGGAAGCAAGGCAACGACATTTTAATTGAAAATTGCTCCTTCCGGAATATTTACGATTCCTGCGTGACCCACCAGGGGCCGGGTGCCGATACCGAACCCACCCACCATTTTATTTGCCGTAACAACTCCTTTGATACCTACGGTATGGCGGCGTTTGAATACCGGGACAAGCTCCCGGTGGATTCCACCTTTGAAGGAAACGATTGTCAAAACGCCGGATGCGGATTTGCTATGTTGGGGGAATCCCTGCCTCGAAGAAGCGAGATCTGGCCTCAACCCATGGGGCATCACATCTTCCTGTGGCGCATTCCGGAAGTGGGCGGGGAGGAATCCCTTTCCATCCGGAACAACACCTTTGGTCCCGCACCGGTGGGGGCCGCCATTTATTCCATCATTTCCCCCGAAGCCGAGGCTCAGATCGACCTTTCGGGGAACCGCTACACCAAAAACCACACCCTTTTGCACTTTTTCGGTGGGAAAGCCTATTCTGACCTTTCTGAATTTGCACGCGATACCGGCAAGGACCGGGATGGGACGTATTTGGATTGATTTTCTCTTTTCGAAAGGACAAAGCTCCCTTTAGGAAAACACCGACTTCGATCACCGTGTTTCCATCAAAAAAACGCCCCGATAGAAGGAAGTGATCTCACTTTCTTTTATCGGGGCGTTTTGTGTGTTGCTCTTATTGCCGTGCCTTATTCAGCCGATCAATAGGCAGTCATGCATTCGTAAGCGGAACGATTTTCAAAAGACAGCTTGTAAATACCGGAAGTTTGATGTAGGAAGCAAACTCGGTGGCGGTAAAGACCTCCTCCCGCACAAGCGCAAGATCGTGTGCGGCATCCAGGACATAGTACTCCAACCGTACACCGGCGGGGTTTTCCACGTTTTTGAATTCCACCTTTACCATCTTTTCGGGGGAATTGTCGTCGTCGTTGTAGTAGGAGAGCATAACGTTCTGCTCGTCGCCCTTTGCCGCAACCGCCCAAACATCCGCGCTTTCCCGCAGCACTTCAACCGCATGATCCAATTTATAGAGCTGATTGAACATGTAGAAAGGATAATACCCCTTTAGACGTTCAAACACAAAATCGGTGGAGAACATGCTGTTCATGGCGCAGGGACGGGCATCGTAAAACATCAGATTGTCCAGGGCTTCGTACTGGGACATACACATGGTGGATGCAATGAAGGCGGCGCCTTTCAGGCTCTTTTCGGTTTTCAGGGAATAGATCCATTCCTCATCTTCCCAACCCTTCACGTAGTTCCACTCATTCAAAATGCTTTCGGTCGATTCAAAGCCATACCGATCCAGGAGCTCCCTTGCATAGCGGATCTTCTCCCGAACCTTTTCCACCGTGGAAGCGTACACGTGCCAGGAAAAGAAATCGGGTCGGATATCATTCTGCTTCAGGGTCTGGAAGAAACCGTCCAGCCACTCTTCATGCAATCCCGCACAGGCAGGTCCGCCGATTTTCAGGTGGGGGAAGCAGGCCTTCAAATGCTTATGGGTGATGGCGTAAAGCTCATAAAATTCCTTTGCCGTACCGCCCCAGCAGCGCTTGTGTTCCGAATCATCCGGGTCCAGGTCGGGTTCGTTCCAGATTTCCCAATATTCAATATCCATGTTGTAGCCGTCGCCCCAACCTTCGGTGTAGTGACGGATGATGTGTTCACAAACCTCTGCCCACTTATGGAAATCCGCGGGAGGCAGGGTATTGTACTTTTTGGACCAATGTTCTATTTTGGATCCCAGGCGGTAATAAACCTTTGCTCCCCCGAACTCAATGACGCGCAAATATTCATCGGTCAGCTGAAAATCGTAGGAAGCCGGATCATTCACATCCTTCGTCCAGTCGGTAAAGATCATATTGACGTCGACGATATGCTCTGCGCCATAGTCGGCTTCGAAGGATGCATCGTGTATTCTGGCATAGGGAATGCCGGCTGCTCTGTAATGATCCAGGTTGGTGATTCTTTGATCGGCCGCAAACTTGTACACCGGGCCGTTGTTCACGCTGTGCATGGGTTTTACCACACCGGTTGATTTTGCGAAATCTACAATAATTCTATCCATATTTTTTGCATCCTTTCTGTTTTTGGTATTTGCCTTACCCCCATAATAGCATACCTGATATATACTGTCAAGAAATAAAGCAGAAGGTATTTATTTCTATGGGTGTTTGTAAAACGAGGGAAGGTGACCGAGGGATTGTTTTACCGCATCCCTGCTTTGCCATCGAAACCAACTGCTTATTATACCCGGTCTGCGTGACAATCCCTCCGGGTTCGCGGATCCCCTTCAGGGATCTGCGCTCACCCACCTCCCGTGATCGATTCCCGAAGGGAGGTTGATTGATACCGCCGTAGGGCGGGGGTTTACTCCCGCCGCGGCAATACTGCGACGGTGAGTTGTAGGGGTGGCGTTGCGTAAGCAACGACGGGGTCGTCCCCGCAGGGGACAAAACGATTGCCCACATCGGCCCGGGGGCGGGCGAACGCAGTTCGCCCCTACTTTATGTTACAATCTTCTTCTGTTCGAATTTCAAGAGAAATATTATGTCTGCCAAACGTCGGATATTGATTTTTCATTTATGTATCCTCGCCTTCCTTCATTCTTTCTGTATTATAGCAAATAGGGAAGAAGTTCTCAATGAAATTAAAATTTTTATAAACAAAAAGACAGATATCCTTTTGGATATCTGTCTTTTTCTTGGCTCCCCGAGCAGGTTTCGAACCTGCAACCCTCCGGTTAACAGCCGGATGCTCTGCCGTTGAGCTATCGAGGAGTGTTGGCGAAGACCTATCGTCCCGTGCAGTCTCCCGCAAAGTATTGTCGGCGCAGACGAGCTTAACTACTGTGTTCGGAATGGGAACAGGTGGACCCTCGTTGCAAAAAACACCAACTATTTATGTTAAGAGGTTTCCCTCTTTAACAACTACATTGTAT
>JAFYNU010000108.1 GCA_017547975.1 Clostridia bacterium | reverse complement strand
GAGGAAAACGCCCTGGATCTGGGACTTCGTTACGTGCGGGGTCTTTCGGCGGATATGGAGGATCTCCTTTCCGAAAAGGGCCGGCAGGATGCGGAAGCCTTCTTCAGCCGTTTTCTGTGGGCGGCGGAGCATGGTATTTATGAAAGGGCTACCCAACCGAAGACGGAATATCAGCCTGTTCCCGTGACCTCTCCGGCGGAGATTTCCGAAAAGAAAACCGGCGGGGAGGTAATCATCCTCACCGATGAGACCGACACCCAAAGCAATCTTTGGAGCATGATCGAACGCTTCCGGGAAAGGCTTCCCTACCAAACCCGGGTGGTGAACGTTGCGGAGTATCCCCTGGCGGGGGGCTGTTTGGGCTGTTTCCGCTGTGCCGTTTCGGAAAAATGTGTCTACAAGGATGGATTCGATGCCTTCCTGCGGGATCAGATCCAAACCGCCGATGCCATTGTCTACGCCTTCCAAATCCGGGATCACTCCATGGGATCCCGGTTCAAAATGTACGATGACCGCAATTTCTGCAACGGACACCGCACCGTCACGGTGGGGATGCCGGTGGGCTATTTGGTTTCGGGAAATTATGCCGCTGAACACAACCTCCGCACCGTCATAGAAGCCCGGAGCGAAACCGGGGGTAACTTCCTTGCGGGAGTAGCCACCGACGAATTTGATACCGACCGGCAGGTGGATGATCTGGCAGAAAGCCTGACCTTCGCCCTGGAAACCCACCATACCACCCCCCGGAATTTCTATGGGGTGGGCGGCATGAAGATCTTCCGGGACCTGATCTACCAAATGCGGGGTATGATGCGGGCCGACCACAAGTTCTACAAAAAACACGGTATTTACGACTTCCCCCAGAAGAAGTGGGCCGCCTCCCTGAAAATGTACCTGGTGGGAGCGTTGCTTGCAAATGAAGCGGTGCTTGCCAAAATGGGCAACAAAATGAACGAGGGCATGCTGGCTCCCTACAAAAAGCTCTTTGACAGGATGGATGGGGCGAAAAAATAGCCGAAACCACCGGTTGCAACCGCCGGTTGACACATTTCAAGCCGCCGGTTGGTGGTGTGCCACCCCAAAATGCGCTATACTTGGGACCATCAACCAATCGAAAATAAGCGGAGGAACAAAGTATGATTCTGGCTGATAAGATTATAATGCTTCGGAAAAAGAACGGCTGGTCCCAGGAGGAATTGGCCGAAAAGATGAACGTATCCCGCCAGGCGGTGAGCAAGTGGGAAGGTGCCCAGACCATCCCCGACCTGGGGAAGATTTTGCAGATGGCCAGACTTTTCGGAGTGACCACCGACTACCTGCTCAAGGACGAACTGGAAACCGAAGAGCACACTCGGGAGGACGAACAACCCGATCTGCGTAAGATCGGTATGGAAGAGGCTGGGATTTACCTGGAAAGCCGGGTGAAGGCGGCGAAGCGGATCGCCCTTGGAGCCCTGCTTTGCATCCTGTCCCCCGTTGCCATGCTGCTGCTTCTTGCGGGAGCGGAAGGTGGTTGGGGGATCTCAAACGAGTTTGCCGTGGGTGTAGGGCTGGTGATATTGCTCTTTTTCGTGGTGGCGGCGGTGGGACTTTTCGTCTACACAGGGTTCCAGAATACACCCTACGAATTTCTGGAAAACGGGGAGGGGTTCGAATGCGAATACGGTGTGGAAGGCATGGTTCGGGAAAAGCAGAAGGCCTTCCGCAAGGATTACGTGGTTCACATGGTGTTTGGTATTTGCGCCTGTGTGATCTCCCCGGTACCCCTGTTCCTGGGGATTTTTGGGGGAACCGATTTTCAAATGATGTCCTTTCTGTGCGTTACCATTGCGGTGGTGGGGGCGGTGTTTACCTCCTGGTGCGAAATGGGGTACGATGGGAAGCCATGCAAAAGCTCCTTCGGGAAGGGGATTATGCGCCAAAGAAGAAGGAAACAAACAATCTTCGGGAGTCGATCAGCTCGGTTTACTGGCTGGTACTCACCGCCATCTACCTGGCCTGGAGCTTTCTCTCGAACGATTGGAACATCACCTGGGTGGTGTTTGCAGTGGGCGGCGTGTTGTTTGCGGCTCTGGAAAGGGTTTGCGACCTTTGGACCAAACGGAAATAGGAATGATCGAAGGACTTCCGGAAAACGGAGGTCCTTTTTGTTGAAAATTCAAATTGCGTCCTTGGGAAATTTGTGATATACTATAGAAAAACCAAGAAGGACAAAAGAATGGAAAACAAACTTTGTAAGAATATGAAGGTGATGGCCGGTATGGCAGACAACCGGGGTAGATTGAGCATCCCTGCGGTATTCTCTCTCTGCATGGATCTTGCCACCGAGCATGGAGCCATGATCGAGTTGGGGTTCGACGATTTGGCAGAGAAGGGGCTTTTCTGGCTGACCACCAAGACGAAACTGAAATTTGCAAAAATGCCCGGTATGCTTGCCGACCTTTCTGCAGAAAGTTGGCCCGAAAAGCCGGGAAGAATCCGTTGCAACCGCTTTTACCGCCTGACCTGCGGCGGAGAATTGGTGGCGGAGGGGAAGAGCGAATGGGCTATTATCAGCCGGGAAAGCGGTAAACTTATCCCTCCTTCGGAGGTCTATCCGGAGGAACTGGTGCATGATCCGGAGGTGATTTGTGAAGAACCCTTTACCCGGCTTCGGGATGACTTTGCCGGGTGCGAGGTGTTGGAACGCTACAAGGTTCGTTCCACCGATATCGATTTGGGACAGCATATGAACAACGTCGCCTACGTGCGGGTGCTTTTCGGTGCCATTCCCTGTCGGAAATGGGAAGAACTGGAAATTCGGGAGGTGGAAGTGGCCTTCAAATCCCAAAGCTTTGAAGGGGAAGAACTGACCATCTGCCGCCGGGAAGCGGAGGATGGATTTGAAATCGGCATTCTCCATGCCGACGGCAAGCTCGCGGTGGTGGCCGCCGTTCGGTGTTAACAGGATAAATGAAAAAGCCAGGCTGATAAATCAGCTTGGCTTTTTGCTTTGACTTAACGAAGTTTGGGGTCGTACATGGCGATGATGTTTTCCACCGGGGTATCGTTTTGAATGTAGTGGGCGGAGGTCATGATGTAGCCCCCGTTTCGACCCAGGATGGAGATGGCGCGTTTCACCGCCGCCTGTACCTCCTCCGGGGTGCCGTGGGGGAGGGTCTCCTGAATGTCAATGCCCCCGTGGAAGCAGAGCTTGTCACCCCAGGTGGTTTTGATTCTTTCGAAATCCATACCGGCAGCCCGGGGCTGCAGGGGATTGAGAATGTCAATGGGGAGCTCCGCCAGAGCGCCGATCTGGCTGGTGACCGCACCGCAGGAGTGATAAAGAATCCTCTTTCCGTGGCGCTTGATGACGGCGTTCAGCCGACGATGGTAGGGGTAAACGAATTCCTCCAGCATTTGGGGGGACATGATCAGGGTGGATTGGGTGGCAATGTCGTCGTAGGTGTAGACCAGGTCGATTTTGTCACCGGCCGCCGCCATGGCCTGCTCCACGTAGTCGCACCAGTAGGAGCAGAGCTTATCCATGATGGCGTGGGCAATTTCCGGGGCGACGATCATATCCATGAGGAATTGCTCCTGACCCCGCAGGTTCCAAGCCATTTCATAAAGCCCGCCCGCGTGGAGCTTGATGATGCGTTTTTCGTGGAGATTCCCGATCTTTTCGGGGAAGCCCGTCCAGTCAAATGCCGAAGCGTCCGGCCATTTGTCGTAGGAATCCAGGTCGGAAAGCTCTTCCACCTCCCCCAAAGGGCGGGAAATACGCTCAGCATACTCGCAAAAATCGTTTTTTACCAGGCGCATGTGGGTACCGTTGTGGTCGATCCAGCTGCCGTCGGGTAAAACCTCCACCGGAGGCAGGGTGGAATCGGGGAAGACGAATTGCAGGTCGGCTTCAAAAATGTCGTAAAGCTCCTGCTCGCTTTTGACGCCGAAATGCGCAAGTAAGGTCCGGGTGGTGGTGGGTTCGGTCCAAAAATCCACCGGGCACCGGTCGGGCTGGGTGTGGTTCAGGGCGGCAAAAACACGTTCTCGGCTTGTCATGGGAACCTCCGTTAGTCAATACGGATCACGTTGACCGAATGGGGAGCCAGGGTGATGGTAACTTCGTCGGCAAAGGTGCCAAGGTCGGTTTCGGTTATTTCCACGCCCTGGTGATCCACGTCGTTGTATGCATCCTTGCTGTCGCCGTTCAGGGTGAAAAGGGTAACCTTACCCGGGACAGACAGGGGAATCCGGATGGTTTCGGCCCGGTCGGGAGATTTGTTTACCGCCGAAATGGCCATTCCGGGCTTGTTTTGGAAGGTGGTGGCCAGAATATCCAGGGCATCCACGGTACGTTCCCCGCCGTACTTGTGGGGAACCGTCAGGGTGGGCATCTCCCCTTCCTGCCACAGGTCCACCACCCGGTCGCCCATTTGGTTCACAAACAGATCAAAAACGTGGTAGGTACTGCGCAGGACGATACCCTGGTCGTGGCTGTAAATGCATCCCCGGGTGTTGACGATGGGGGCGAAGTTTGCCATGCCCACCACGTCGCAATGCCGGTTCATGGCGTTCAGGAAACAGGCGGAAAACACCGCATCCGCCATGGTATAGGTGGCGTTGTCGTCGTTTTTGTCCCGGGGGGTCAGGTAGCTGTC
>JAFYNU010000107.1 GCA_017547975.1 Clostridia bacterium | reverse complement strand
TTTACATTTCTCCATTTTTCTTCTATACTATATCTTGTGTTGCGTTTTTTCAAGAGGATAGATGTGACGCATATCCGCATCTCTTTTTTTGAAAAACCGCAACCATTTTTCCACAACTACTTTGGAGGCATCAGATTATGAAACAAAAGTTAGAGGCTTTGCTTCTGGACGCCACCGCGCGCATCCAGGCTGCCCCGAATGAGATTGCCCTGCAGGAAGTCAAGAGCGCCATTCTCGGCAAAACCGGCTCCCTGACCGAGCTTTTGAAGGAACTGCCCAAGCTGGATCCCGCCATCCGCCCCGAAATGGGCAAGGCGGTCAACATGGCCAAGGGTCAGCTCACCGCCCTGATCGACAGCCGTCGGGAAGAGCTGAAGCTGAAGGCTTCGGAAATCTCCCCCGATTTTGACTATACCCTTCCCGGTGTGCCCCCCCTCACCGGCGGGCTCCACCCCATCACCCAGATGCGTTACGACCTGGACGACGCCTTCCGTTCCATGGGCTTCGAGATCTTCCAGGAGGACGACATCACCAGCGAGCTCTACGGCTTTGACAAGCTCAACTTCCCCCCGAATCATCCTGCCCGCGAAAGCATGGATACCTACTGGCTGGAAGGCCACGACAAGGGCGATGCCAACGAAAAGCTCTGCCTGCGTCCCCACCTGACCGGCGGTTCGGTTCGCTATCTCCAGACCCACCAGCCCCCCTACCGCTTCGTCTATCCCGGCCGTGTTTACCGCAACGAAACCACCGACGCCCGCCACGAACGCGCCTTCTTCCAGTACGAGGCTCTGATCGTGGACCGGGATTTCACCTTCACCGCCGGTAAGGTCATGATCAAGAGCATCCTGTCCAAGGTATTTGGCAAGGACGTTCCGGTTCGCATGCGCGCCGGCTTCTTCCCCTTCGTGGAGCCCGGCTTTGAAATCGACATGGGCTGCCTGGTTTGCGGCGGCAAGGGCTGCAGCGTCTGCAAGCAGGTTGGCTGGATCGAAGTCATGCCCGGCGGCACCCCCCACCCCAACGTTCTGCGGGCGGCCGGTCTGGATCCCGATGAATTCACCGGCTTCTACGTCAACATCGGCCTGGACCGTCTGGTTATGATGCGCTACGGCGTGGACGACGTGCGTATGTTCCACAGCGCCGACCTGCGGTTCCTGAACCAGTTCTGCTAAAAGGAGGTCCAAGATGAAACTTTCTCTTTCCTGGATCCGTGATTACGTCAATCTTCCCAAGGATTTTGACCTGACCCGTCTGGCCTACGACCTGACCATGTCCACCGTGGAGGTGGAAGGCGCCCTTGACCTTGGCAAACAGTTCGAGGGTCTTGTGGTCGGTACCCTTTTGGAGGTCAACCCCCATCCCAACGCCGACAAGCTCCGTGTCTGCAAAACCGATATCGGTGACCAGATCGTGGAAATCGTTTGCGGCGGCATCAACCTGGCTCCCGGCATGAAGGTTGCCGTGGCCCTGCCCGGCGCCATGGTGCGCTGGCACGGGGAAGGCGAGCCTGTGGAAATTAAAAAGAGCAAGCTCCGTGGCGTAGAATCCTACGGCATGATCTGTGCCTCCTCCGAAATCGGTCTGGGTGACCTGTTCCCCGCCGCCCAGGAAGCCGAGATCGTGGATCTTTCCGCCTTTGATGCTCCCGCCGGCACCCCCATTGCCAAGGCTCTCGACCTGGAAGACATCATTCTGGAAATCGACAACAAGTCCATGACCAACCGCCCCGACCTGTGGGGCCATTACGGCATCGCCCGGGAACTGGCCGCCCTGTACGACCTGCCCCTGGCAGAAATTGCCCCCTTCACCGCCGAAAATGCCGGTGAATTCAACGTGGAAATTGCCGACCCCGACAAGTGCCCCCGCTACATCGGCGTGGCCATTGACGGCGTGGCGGTAAAGCCCTCCCCCTACGAAATGCAGAGCCGCATCTGGCGTGTGGGCATGCGTCCCATCAACGCCCTGGTGGATATCACCAACTACGTCATGCTGGCTGTTGGTCAGCCCACCCATGCCTTTGACGCCGACCAGATCAAGGGCCACATCACCGTCCGCTCCGCCGCCGAAGGGGAAACCCTTGCCCTGCTCAACGGCAAGGAGCTGACCCTCTCCCCCGCTGACCTGGTCATTGCCGACGAGGAAGAAGCCGTCGCCCTTGCAGGCGTTATGGGGGGCAGCAAGGATTCCATCCTGCCCGAAACCAGCCGTGTCATCCTGGAGGTTGCCAACTTCGATTCCAGAAGCATCCGCGGCACCGCCCTGCGTTACGACAACCGCAC
>JAFYNU010000106.1 GCA_017547975.1 Clostridia bacterium | reverse complement strand
CTGGCCATGGGGCGCTCTGCGGAAAGGTTTGCCGACCGGGCCGAGGCCATGCGTGCCGGGGAGAATGATCCGGAAGCCCGGAAATACCTGAAAAGGATTGCCGAGACCGCCCGGCGCGTGCCCTGGGAAGCCCCCAAAACGCTGTACGAAGCCCTGAATACCCTGGCCTTTATGCGAAAATTCGTGGGGACGCTGGAAGGGGTGGGCCCCAATACCTTCGGGCGGGTGGACGTGGATCTTTTTCCCTTCTACCG
The DNA here is from genome assembly GCA_017547975.1 of Clostridia bacterium. Classification (GTDB taxonomy): domain Bacteria; phylum Bacillota; class Clostridia; order Oscillospirales; family QAMX01; genus RUG11797. Next base: position 7,224 of record JAFYNU010000106.1, on the reverse strand, counting down.
GGCCGACCTGGAAGCGGGGCGCCTGAATGGGGAGGAGGCTTACGAGCTGATCAGCCGTTTCCTGATCCTGTGGGATAGTCACTACGACCACGATATGGCCATGGTGGGCTACGCCGACCACGAACTGGAAAATACGTATACCCTGGGCGGATGCGATGCCGAGGGGCGTCCGGTGTGGAACGACCTGACCGAAATGTTCCTGCGGGCCACCCGGGAAGAGGAAATCATCTTCCCCAAAATCAAGTGCCGTTTTTCCTCCGAATCGCCCAAGGCGTATCTGGATGAGATCAACCGCTCGGTGATTGCGGGTACCAGCACCATCCTTTACCAAAACGACGAGGCGACGGTGCCTGCCCTGCTTGGTACCGGCCGAAGCCTGGCGGATGCCCGGGATTACGCCATTTCGGGGTGCTGGGGAATTGCCGACAACGGCAGCGAAAAGTTTGACCACGGAAGCTATCTCAATTTATTGAAGCCCTTTGAATTTGCACTGCACAACCTGCGGGATAAAATGGAAGCCACCGGGTTGGAGCTGGAGCTTTACGACGGGTGCGATTCCTTTGAGGCCTTTTACGCCGTCACCATCCGCAATATGAAAAGGCTGTTTGAAATCCGCCTGGATACCACCCGGCGCGGGGGCCACGTGTGGCACAAGGCAGATGCTTTGCCAATTTTTTCCTCCACCCTTCGGGATTGCATGGAAAAACGGCAGGATTTCACCCTGGGCGGCGGAAAATACCGGGACGATTACCTTCTCTGCTTTGGCTTGCCCAACATTGTGGATTCCCTGCTCGCCATCAAAAAGCTGGTGTATGATGGGGGAAAATATACCCTGGAGGAATATCTGGGGGCGGTGAGGGCCAACTGGCAAGGGTATGAGGATATGCGCTGTGAGGCCGTGGCTACCACCGGTTTTGGCGACGGGGGAGAGGAATCCACCGCCCTGGGGGCAAGGTTCCATGGGGATCTTTACGCCATTGCCTCCTCCATTCCGGGCACCTACGGCGGCCGGGTGAATATCGGACACCTGACCTATACCGAGATCCGCTGGTGGGGCGAAAAGACCCTGGCGACCCCCGACGGACGGAAAAACGGGGACTATTTTTCCCAGGGATTGACCCCGTCCCGCTTGAAAAAGATTCCTTCGGTGACCGACGTGATCGCCACCCTCGCGGGGATGGATGCATCCACCATGGCAGCCAACAACGTGGTCAACATCATTCTTCCCTCCACCCGCATGGATTTGAATCTTTGCGAGGCCTTCCTGCGGTCGGTGGCAAAATCGGCCATCATGTCCCTTCAGCTCAACGTTACCACCAGGGAGCAGCTTTTGGATGCGCAAAAGCATCCGGAAAACTACCCCAACCTGATCGTGCGGGTCTGCGGCTTTTCTGCCCGGTTCACCAGCCTTTCTCCCCAGTGGCAGGAGGAAGTGCTGTCCCGCAATTTTTATGAATAAAGAGAAACACGCCCTTACCCCCGTGGGGTAAGGGCGTGTTCTATGAAAAAGAGGGTGTCAGTGTGCCGGTTCCGCCGGATGGAGGTGTGGAATGAATTTCTTTTGGAAGTACGAAAAACCTTTACAACCGCCACGCAGACGGGTATAATGGTGGTAACACAAGGAAAGACAGGTGCTTTGTATGCGTAAGGAACTGTTGCTGAACGACGGCTGGCTGTTTCACAAGGGGGATATTGCGGTACCCCGCCCGGTGGATAAGGGTCCGGCCTATTCCCAAAGCAAGACAGAACGGAAAAAGATCGGCCCTGCCGCCTATCACTACCACGATAATCCCGATGAATACAATTCCGACCGGGAAATCAAGTGTGAGGGGTGGGTAAAGTGCGATCTGCCCCACGACTATATCATTCACCAGGATAACGATCCTACCCAAAACAACGCCCACGGCTACTTCCGCTACGACAATGCCTGGTATCGGAAGCACTTCACCCTTCCCGAAGGGTGCGAGGGCAAGCGGGTTCTCCTGCGTTTCGACGGGGTAGGGGGTGTATCTACTGTTTACCTGAACGGTTGCCTGATGGATCACAACTATTCGGCCTACAACACCTTCGAAATCGATATTTCAGACAACGTCTTTTTTGACAAGGAAAACGTCATTGCCCTCTACTGCAATACCGAAGAATTTGAGGGATGGTGGTACCAGGGGGGCGGCATCTACCGGGATGTGCACCTGACCATCACCGACCCGGTGGCCATCGACCTGTGGGGGGTGTACGTACCCACCCAAAAGCTGGACGAAAACCGTTGGCTTGTGGAATTTGAAACCACCGTGGTGAATTCGGATTATATGCCGGCTGAAGTGCGGGCAGAAAGCGTTATTTACGCCGCCGATGGCAGTATATTGGGGGCGGCACAGGCCGACGGGGTTGTAGAAGCCCGGGAAAAGGGAAAACTCTTTGCGTCGACCGTGGTGATGGATCCAAAACCGTGGGACTGTGAAGCGCCGAACCTTTACACCGTAAAGACCAAACTCTTTCTGAATGGGGAAGAGGTGGATGAAAATACCACCCGTATCGGCTTCCGCACGGTGGAGATCAGCGTGGAGCGGGGGCTCCTGCTCAACGGAAAGCCCACCTACATCAACGGGGTCTGCGCCCACCAGGATTTCGGCCTGACCGGTATTTACGTGCCCGACAACGTGGCAAAATACAAGGTCCAGCTCATGAAGGAGATGGGGGCCAACGGCTACCGCACCAGCCACTACCAACAGCATGAAAGCTACATGGATGCCTTTGACGAGCTGGGCTTCCTGGTGATGGACGAAGCCCGCTGGTTCGAATCCACCCGGGAGGGCCTGCGTCAGCTGGAATCCCTCCTGAAACGGGATCGAAACCGACCCAGCGTGATTTTCTGGTCCACCAGCAACGAGGAATACAACCACGTCACCGACCAGGGGCGCCGTATCCACCGGGCTGTGGCCGCCCACATCCGCAAATTCGACAAGACCCGCCCCATCACGGCGGCGGTGGATAAATCCCCCGACAAGTGCACCATTTACGACGATTGCGACGTGGTTGGCATCAACTACAACCTGGATATATACGACAGGGTGCATGAGCAAAAGCCGGATAAACCCATCTTCTCCTCCGAATGCTGTGCTACCGGCACCATCCGGGATTGGAATTTCCCCACCAACGGCTTCGGGCGCGTCCGGGACAAGGACGTGGATACCGTGTCCAACTGGTTCCTGGGCAGGGAAAAGACCTACAAGTTCCTGCGGAGCCGCCCCTACGTCTTCGGCTCCTTCCAATGGGATGCGGTGGAGCATCGGGGAGAGGCTGTGTGGCCGGTGGTTTGCTCCCGCTCGGGTGCCATTGACCTCTTCTTCCAGAAGAAGGGTGCTTTCTATCAAAACAAATCCCATTGGACCACCGAGCCCATGGTACATATTGTAAACCATTGGAATTTCCGGGGCATGGAGGGGCAACCGATCCCCATCCAGGTCTACACCAACTGTGACGAACTGGAACTCTTCTGCAACGGCATCAGCTACGGTCGTAAAGCAATCGAGCTTTACGGACACGGCGAATGGGAAATTCCCTACACCCCGGGTCTTTTGGAAGTAAAGGGATACCGCAATGGAGAACTTGTGGCAAGCCATAGCCGGGAGACCACCGGCAGACCCCATACCCTCAAGCTTACCGAAATGCTTCCGGCGGCGGCCAATGGCCGGGACGTGGCTTTGTTCACCTGCGAATGCCTGGATGAATTGGGCCGGGTAGTTCCCGACGGGGCGGAAACCGTGACCTTCTCCGCATCCAATCCCGCTGTGATCATCGGTACCGGGTCGGATAACGCCGACCACAACGCCATCGACAACCTTACCCGCAAAATGTATATGGGCAAGATCACGGTTGCCGTGAAGCCCGCCCCGGGACAGGAGGAAATTGAGCTTTTCGCCATGAGCGATGCCTGCGGGGCAACAGTCCTGAAAGTCAATACAAAGGAGGAGTAATGTATGCAGAGCAAGAGACCAGATTTTGAAAATACCATTTTGAAAGTCCTTCGGGGTCAAAAGCCGGACCGTCCCACTCTGTATGAACTGATCATTGATCGGCCCTACCTGGTACGCATGGCGGGTCACGAAGCCCCTTCTCCCGATGAATTGGGTGAACTTCGGCTGAAAATCGAAGCCATGGAAAAGGGCGGCTATGATTATGCCATTACCGAAGTTTCTCCCTGGCACTTCCATACCCCGGCGCGAAGCCGCCAGCACACCGTGTCCCTGAACGGGCAGGGTCTGATCACCGACTGGGCAAGCTTCGAAGCCTACCATTGGGACGATGCGGGCGCGGCGGACTACTCGGTGCTGAATAAAATCAAGCCCTATCTGCCGGAGGGGATGAAGCTTTGCATCATGTCTCCCAGCGGGGTTCTGGAAAACACCGTTGATCTGGTGGGCTACGACAACCTTTGCATGATGCTTTACGATGATCCCGGGCTTGCCAAGGCGGTGTTCGACCGGGTGGGGGAAGAGCTTTATAAATACTACGAAAACACCGTTGGCCACGAAACCGTTGGCTTTGTGTGCATGAATGACGACTGGGGCTTCAACACCCAAACCTTCCTCAGCCCGGCCCAAATGCGGGAATACGTCTTCCCTTGGCACAAAAAGTATGTGGAACTGGGTCACAAGTACGATAAGCCCTGCATGCTGCACTCCTGCGGCTACTATGGGGATATCTTGGACGACATTGTAAACGACATGAAGTACGATGCCCGCCACAGCTACGAGGACGCCATCATCCCGGTGGAGAAGGCTTACGAGGAACTGCATGGCCGTATTGCGGTGCTGGGGGGTATTGACATGAATTTCATCGTCACCCGCACCCCGGAGGAGGTTTATGCCCGGAGCAAAGCCATGCTGGAGCAGGTGGGTGACCGGGGCGGTTATGCCCTGGGAAGCGGGAACAGTATCCCGGGTTATGTACCCTTTGAAAATTTCATGGCCATGAATCGCGCCGCCTTGGAATATTGAACAGAGAACCGGCAGGGAGAAATCCCTGCCGGTTTTTTGTTGGAGGGGGAAAGGGGGAAACATTGTGAAAAGGCACTCGGTGTTTTGTAGGAAGGGGAGTCCTCCCCGTTCTATGGCAATTCGGTCTTTGTTTCACAGTAGGGGACGATGCCCACATCGTCCCGTAATCCGGAGGTCTGCACAATCCTCCCGGGCGGATGTGGGCAATCCCTTGTCCCCTTCGGGGACGACCCCGCCGTTGCTTCGAAATGTTACCCCTACAAAAGATGACCTCTCTTCGTCGCAGCCCTTTCTTTTTGCGGATTGACAAGCGGGGAGGAATACCGTATAATACATATAAGTTGAAATTGCAACATTATCCTGTAAGGAGCCGAAAATCATGCCGCTTTCCGCAAAATCCATACGCAAACAGCTGACCATCCTGCAACCCCTCATGGGGAATCTTTCGCTGAAGACCATTCGCAGGGGACAAAACAAAATCGGGGAGCTGATGGAATCCCGTTACCGGGGACAGGTCATGGGCAAGGATCATCACTTCGGGGATTTCTCCGGGACATGGGTCATGCCAAAAGATCAGCGCCGGGAGGGGGTCATTCTCTATCTCCATGGGGGCGGTTACACCTGCGGCGGCCTGGAATATGCCACGGGCTTTGCTTCCACCCTGGCGGTGACCTGCGGCAGCAGGGTATTTGCGGCGGCCTATCGTCTGGCGCCGGAGCATCGCTTTCCGGCGGCTCTGGAGGATGCCATGACCGCCTACCGTTATCTGTTGGAAAAGGGGTACGATCCCTGCCGCGTCACCCTTTGCGGGGAAAGCGCCGGGGGCGGGCTGTGCTACGCCCTGTGTCAACGGCTGAAAAGTCTGGGGGAACCGATGCCCGCCGGGGTGATCGCCCTGTCCCCCTGGGTGGATTTAACCAATCAGAATCCGTCTCTGGAGAAGAACCGGGCGGTGGATCCTTCCCTGACCAAAGAACTCCTGGATTTCTTTTCCGCGTGTTATACCGATACGCCCCGGGATCCCCTGGCATCCCCTTTGTTGGGAGATCTTTCCGGGTCGCCCGATTCGCTGATTTTCGTGGGGGAGGATGAAATCCTTCTGGACGATGGGCGCCTTTTGCACACCCGGCTTCTGGAAGCGGGATGTAGAAGCCGCCTGGAAATTGCCCGGGAACGCTGGCACGCCTATCTGCTTTACGGCCTGGCGGAGGATCGAAAGGATTTTGAAATCATCAATCGATTCCTAGATCAAACCACCGGAAAGGCTGATAAGATCCGTTGGATGCCCCTGGACAATGCGGCAAAGATCTATCCTGCCGCCCGCCGCCCCAATTGGAGCAACCTGTTCCGGCTTTCGGTATCCCTGACCGAGGAGGTGGATCGGGAGGTGCTTCGTACCGCCCTGGACGTGACGGTGCGCCGTTTCCCATCCCTGGCGGTAAAACTGCGAAAGGGCGCTTTCTGGTACTATCTGGAATCGTTACGGGAAGTCCCGGATATCATGGAGGAGCAGAGCTACCCCCTGACCCGGATGAGCAAGGAAGAGACCTGCCGTTGTGCCTTCCGGGTGCTGGTTTATAAAAATCGCATTGCCATTGAGGTGTTCCATTCATTGACCGACGGCAACGGAGCCATGGTGTTTTTGAAGAGCCTGACCGCCGAATATCTGGAACGGCGTTACGGGGTGCATATTCCCGCCCGGGACGGGATTCTGGGTCGATTGGAGGAACCTTCCGAAGGGGAACTGGAGGACAGCTTCCAACGCCACGGGGGGACGAGTGCCGCATCCCGCCGGGAAAACACCGCCTGGCACCTTTCGGGAACGCCGGAAGCCGGGGGCTTCCAGCACGTGACCTGCCTGACCCTGCCGGTGGATCGGGTCATTGGGATTGCCCACCAATACGGGGTCAGCCTGACCGGCTTCCTCACCGCCGCCATGATGGCCGCCATACAGGAACTGCAACGGCAAAAGGTTCCCAATCCCCGCCACCGAAAACCCATCAAGGTACTCATTCCGGTGAACCTGCGTAAGCTCTTTCCCAGTAAGACCCTGCGGAATTTCGTCCTTTATACCACCCCGGAGATTCTGCCACGGCTTGGAGAATATGATTTTGGGGAAATATGCCGGGTGGTCCGCCATCACATGGGGGCCACCATCACCCCCAAGCAGATGAGTATGCGCATTGCCACCAACATTGGGAGCGAACGGCTCATGGCGGTTCGGATG
>JAFYNU010000105.1 GCA_017547975.1 Clostridia bacterium | reverse complement strand
CCGGTGGTTCCCGCCCCCAAGGCTGTGGAGCAGGCAGCGCCCGAAGAGGACAGCCGGGCCAAGCCCATGATCCCTGCATCCCCCAAGGCAGAACCGGCTCCCAAGCCCGCGGAAGCAAAGCCTGAGCCCAAGCCCGCAGAGCCCGCTCCCGAACCCAAGCCCGAACCGGCTCCGGTTCCCGAAGAGCCCAAGGCGGAAGCCCCTGCTGAATCGGTTCCCCCTGCCGCGGAACCGGTCAAGGCACCCGAAACCGATCCGGTCAATCTGGACGGCCCCGCCCCCAAAGAACGGGTGGACGAGATTTTTGAAAACCTCTCCCGTTCCTTCGCCGAGCTGGCCGGGGAAGCAAAACCCGACGAACCCAAAGAATAACCGCCTTTTAACCTGCCATCGGATATCTCCGATGGCAGGTTTTTTGTCAAAAGAACAACAAAAAAACAGACCCCGGGTGTCCGAACCCACCCGATCTACACTCCGACACCTTGAGGTGCTTTTCTTTTTGCATGCGATATTGCCAATTGTTATATCTCAACTCTGCTTTCTTGCATTCTTAATAAATTCTTAATAATTGAGCGGTTGATTTTCGAATTTTATTGGTATATAATCAAGACAGTGAAGAAACAACAAAAGATACAAAGAAACACTTCTTCAAAATATTTTCATATCCAATGTCCTACTTCGATCGTCCCCCTGCGCCAACAAATTTCGTATATCCTCCTGCGAAAGCAGAGTGATAGAATCCGCCCCGTCTGTGACCATCCCCTCCATGGGCGGGACGGCAAAAATAAACAAGGAGGAATCCAACATGAAACACTTTGCCAAACGCAACACTGCTCTGGCTCTCGTCTTACTTATGATCGCTTCTCTCCTTGCATCCTGCAGGGAACAGGCGGAGAAACCCAAGGAGGAATCCGCCGGAGAAATCGTTTCGGAAATCGTTCACGACAGCTACCTTCCCAAGGTCGTAGACCTTGGCCTTTCTGAAAAGGAAACCGTCATGGACGTTACCCAGGCAGAGGATGGAATTCGGCTCACCATTGGGGTCACCAGCGATGAAGTGGAAGATACCTACGGAACCAGCCGGGGAATCCCTTATAAAACCGAATATCGATATTACGATATGGCATTTACAGAAGATGAGACGAAGCGTGAAAGCACAAACGCCTATCATGAGACGGCCCGAGTCTCCAACTCCGGGGTGGATATGACTTTTGGCGGGGAACCCTACCAGGATGGCGGATCCTACACCGGTGCACAGTACCATTTTTACCGGGATGGAACACCCACCGAGCATGTTATCATTCCGGAAGACCAGAAAAATGACAGCCCCGCGGCGTTTTACAATGCAAGGGCCAACCTTCTTTTGATAGAGGATACCATCTACGCAGGAATCTGCGGCATCAACGTCTTTGATAACAGCATGTGGAGCCTTTATGTAAAGGACCATTTTGTCAAAAAAGACGTCCGGAAGCCCAACGTGGAGGTTGTCCTCCATGGGTTGATGGCAATCAATGGAATCCCCTACGCCTTGATTCGGGAATACACCATCGATATGGGCGACGTGATTTACAATTATTTTGCAGAAGAAACCGAAGCCGCTTATCTGGTTCCCCTGAATCCTGATACCACCGACCTTTCAGGGGGTGAAATCAAGGTGGACGGGCGACCCACCGGTGGCGCTTTTGGCTGGGGGAAGTACGGTTATTATATGTGCACCGGAGAACTCTGGCGTACCGACGGTAAGGGCAGCAAATGCATCGCTGATCTGATCTATTGCGGGGTGGACGAAACCTCCGTGATTCGCAATATTTGCCCTCTTTCCGATGGACGCATCCTGGTGGCCGCCAACGGCGGTCTGATCGAGCTTACCGGGTCGGAAAGCATCGTTCCTGCCGAGCGTAGTATATATACCCTTGGGGCTGTAAACTATAACGGTTATATTGGGCTGATCTCCACCACGATTGCTAAATTCAACAGCCAATCGGATAACATCAAGTTTGTCTTAAAGGAATATCCAAACGTCACCAAAATGAACCTGGCACTCCTTTCCGGCGAGGTGGACATGGTGGTATCCTCCGACCAATTTGTATTGAAAAATTACGTAAAACAAGGCCTGCTGGTTTCCCTGGAAGAGGTTGCGCCTGCCCTCTTTGAAGAAGGGATTTTGATTGAAAATATAGTGGATGCCACCCGCATTGACGGAAGCTGTTACTTTCTCCCCCGGTCGTTTTTCATCAACGGAAGGAGCATCAATCCGGAACTTTTGACGGAGGGGCAAACCTTTG
>JAFYNU010000008.1 GCA_017547975.1 Clostridia bacterium | reverse complement strand
GTTGGAGTTCACCAGAACCACCTCGTACCCCTCTTCCTTCAGGGCCAGGCAGGCCTGGGTGCCCGCATAGTCAAATTCAGCAGCCTGACCGATGACGATGGGTCCCGAGCCGATGATCAGAATTTTTTCAAGATCTTTTCTTTTTGCCATGTTTCATTTCCTCCGCACAAATATATATTAAAGGTACAGGTTGTTCTTGTAAGCGATCTTGCCATTGCAAACCGTCAGGACGCAGCGGCCCTCCACCCGTTTCCCCTGGAAGGGGGTGGCTTTGCCCATGGAGAGGAACTCTCCGGGGTCGATCTCGTAGGCGGCATTCAGATCCCAGACGGTGTAATCCTCACCAAGCGCCAGGCCGAAGCGGCGCCGGGGGGCGTACACCAGGGCGTCCAGAAGCCGGTCATAGCTCAGGATACCCGGTTTCACCAGGTCGGTATACAATACCGGGAAGGCGGTTTCGATTCCCACCACCCCGAAGGCGCTCTTTTCCAGCCCCTTGGCCTTTTCCTCGGCAGAATGGGGTGCGTGGTCGGTGGCGATCATATCGATGGTTCCGTCCAGAAGTCCCTGAAGCAGGGCTTCCCGGTCTTCCTTCGACCGCAGGGGGGGATTCATTTTGAAGCGGCCCTCTTTCCCAAGGTCGGAGTCGTCCATCACCAGGTAGTGGGGGCCGGTTTCGCAGGTTACGTCCAGGCCCTTTTTCTTCGCCTCCCGAATCAGCTCCACGCTTTCCTTGGTGGAAATGTGGCACACGTGGTAGGAAACGCCGGTTTCCTCCACCAGCTTCAGGTCCCGGGCGATCTGGGCGTATTCGCTCTCCGACGAAATGCCCCGGTGCCCGTGGGCGGCGGCGTAGTCCCCCTTGTGGATGTATCCCCCGTGGAGGAGGGAGTTGTCCTCGCAGTGGGCGGCGATGATTTTGCCAATGCGCTTTGCCTCCAGCATGGCGGCCCGCATCATATCATCCGACTGGACACCCTTGCCGTCATCCGAGAAGGCGATGACGTTGGGTGCCATGCCCGCCAGGTCAGCCAGGGTCTCCCCTGCTTCCCCCACCGTGATGGCCCCGTAGGGAATCACGTCAATCACGGCATCTTTTTGGATGATTTCCAGCTGCAAACCCAGGTTTTCCACCGAATCGGGTACCGGATTCAGGTTCGGCATGGTACCCACCGCGGTGTAGCCGCCGGCGGCAGCTGCCAGGGAGCCGGATGCCACCGTCTCCTTATAAGAAAATCCCGGTTCACGAAAATGCACATGCACATCGCAAAAGCCGGGAAACACCACATAGTCACGTTCAAAAAAGTCAACAGGAAGAGAAGCCCTTACCGCATTGGAAAAGCAGTCGGCAAGAGTTTTATTCAGCTCGGTTTTACCCACGATCAACTTCATATTTCTGCTTGCTCCTTTCCTCAACAAGGTTATAAAAAAATCCACCTGCACAAGAATCCGGCAGATGAAGGTGAATGCAATTCCGGATGCCACGACAATCTGCCGACTTACCCCATGATATTACATTTTTTGATTTTAGATATTGTATCATATTTTCCGCATCCTTGTCAATGCAGAAGATTGGTTTTCTTCCCCCTCCCCTTTTTGTAATGTTGCACAATGGGGGGGCGAGGCTGCCGGGCAGGTGGCAAAGGAACCAGACTGAGGGGTAGTCTGTGCGTCCGTCCGGCTTGCGGGACGCTGTGGGCAGCGTCCCCTACTCGTTGTCTCTCCCTTCGTCTTCCCTTCGGGTATCTACCTCGGCCCGGGTCGTTTGTTACGCGTCGCGCCCGTCACAAGGCACTTTTCCATTGTCAATCAGCCATTTTTGTGCTACAATGACACCAACGACCAAACCGATGAAAGGAAGCGTGGTTTATGGATTCTCATCTGCAAGCGGTATTGCAAAATGCCCAGCCGGGCAAGTACATTCTCCCCTTCTTCTGGCTCCACGGCGAAAGCCGGGAGGAGCTTTTGGAGGAGCTGATCGCCATTAAGGATGCGGGCATCAGCGAATTCTGTCTGGAAAGCCGCACCCACGAGGCATTCGGCACCGAAGCCTGGTTTGCCGACTTCAAATTCTTCATGGAAGCCGCCCGCTACCACGGCATGCGGGTATGGCTCCTGGACGACAAGCACTTCCCCACCGGCTACGCCAATAACTACATCGCCCACCACCCCGAGCTTCGGATGGTTTCGGTGCGGATGGAATACCGGGACCTTTCGGGTCCGGTGGAGGATGGTGCCCTGCTGCCCGTCACCCTGGACAACCACGAGGAATTCCTTTCGGTCACCGCATGGAAAAGAAGCGAGGACGGTCTTTCCCTCACAGGCGAACCCATCGACCTCCTCCCCACCCTGGCGGATGGTCTTCTGTGGGTGACCCTGCCCAAGGGGTATTACCGGGTGTGCTACGTCATCCGCACCCACCGCACCGCACCGGGGAAGGAAGCCTACATCAACATGCTCTCCCCCGAGAGCTGCAAGGCCATGATCCATGCGGTATATCAGCCCCACTATGACCGTTTTTCCGAATATTTTGGCAACACCTTTGCAGGATTTTTCTCCGACGAGCCCAATTTCGGCAACGAAAAATTCAACCACACCCCGGGCATCGGCACCCTGGGCCGGGATGGCATCCTGCTGCCCTGGGCGGATGAATTCCTGCCGCAGCTTGCCGCCGAGCTGGGTCTTTCCGAAGCCGACACCCT
>JAFYNU010000104.1 GCA_017547975.1 Clostridia bacterium | reverse complement strand
GCCCCGACCTGTACCGCAACCGGGCTGACCGAAGGCAGCCATTGTAAAACCTGTGGCGAAACCATCGTAGCTCAGGAAGTGGTAGCCGCTCTTGGTCACACTGAAGAGATCGACGAAGCGGTAGCGCCGACCTGTACCGCAACCGGGCTGACCGAAGGTAGCCATTGTGGAACCTGCGGTGAGGTATTGGTAGCCCAGAAAGAAATTCCCGCCCTCGGTCACGACTATGATGAGGGTACAGTAACCAAGGAACCGACGTGTACGGAAAACGGCGAAAAGACCTATACCTGCAAAAAGGGCGATGACAGCTATACCGAAGAGATTCCGGCAAGCGGACATAGCGAAGTGACCGACGAAGCGGTAGCACCGACGTGTACGGAAAGCGGACTAACCGAGGGTAGCCATTGTGGAACCTGCGGTGAGATATTGGTAGCCCAGGAAGAGATTCCCGCCCTCGGTCACGATTACGACGATGGTGTGGTAACGACCAAGCCCACCTGCACCGAACCGGGTGTGATGACCATTACCTGTAAGGTTTGTAAGGGTACATACACCGAAGAAATTCCTGCAACCGGTCACGACCACAGTGACGAGTGGAAACAGGACAAGACCATGCATTGGAACGAATGTGATTGCGGAAGCAAGGCCAACGAAGCAAAGCACACCTTCCGAAACGGAAAGTGTACGGTTTGCCAGAAGGCAGAACCGACGGTTCCCGATACCGGAGATCACCGTCAAGTAGCCTTGTGGAGTGCGGTATCGTTGATTAGCCTGGCGGTTGCAGTGGCGACCCTGGCAAGCGAACGCAAAAAGCGTAACAAGGTATAACGGAAAGAGGGGGACAATGCGAAAGGCATTGTCCCCCTGATGCAAACGGGAGGTATGAAGAATGAAATTGCATTTTAAGCAGCGTATGTTCAGCTGGCTGGATAGTTACGACGTTTGGAACGAAGCGGGGGAGACCCAATACACCGTGGAGGGACAGCTTGCTTGGGGGCATTGTCTGAAGATCTACGATGCCGCAGGAAGCGAGCTTGCCACCGTCCGGGAAAGGGTATTTTCCTTCCTGCCCCGGTTTGAGCTCTACTGTGGGGAGCGCTATGTGGGGTGCATCAGTAAGGAATGGACCTTTTTCAAGCCCAAGTTCGACATCGACTTCAACGGCTGGCACGTGGAGGGGGACTCCTTCTTCGAATGGGATTACACCATTGTGAACCCCATGGGGGAGCTGGTGGCTACCATGTCCAAAGAACCCTTCAACTGGACCGATACCTACGCCATTGACGTGGTGAACCCTGCGGATGCCCTCTATGCCCTGATGCTGGTGATCGCCATCGACGCCGAAAAGTGCTCCCGGCAGAACGGCTGACCCAATTCGCCCGGGAGGCTTATGCTGAATGCCGGGTCAGGGGCGGCTTTCAGGTTTGTACAGATTCAGGATCCTCCCTCTGACGGGGGAAGCAGCTTTGCCATAGACGAAGACTGAGGGGTAGTTATCACTTGAAAACAAAACTCCGGCCTGCTATGCAGGTCGGAGTATTTTTGTTATGGAAACCGGATTATTCTCCCCGAAGGAGCTTGTCGTAAATCTCACAGCATTGAATGGTGGCTTCCGGGGGCATGGTGTCGGAGGTGATGCGGCCGGAATTGATGCAATCGATCACTTCACGGAGCTCGTAAACAAAGCCGTTTTTCCAGTTATCGGTGAATTCCTCCACCAATTCCCGTTTTTCGCCGTAGAGACGGATGGTGTGACCATTGCTGACGAAGGGGAGCTCGATGGTGCCCTTGTCGCCCACGATGGTGACGTATTCCTTGGTGGGGGCCGAAACAAGGCATTGGAGAGCTGCATCACAGCTTTCAAAACGCAGGATCATGGTGACCCGTTCATCCACTCCGGTGACGGCGTGGGGCCGCCAGACGCCGATCACGTCGGTGATCTCTTCCCCAATCAGCCAGGTCAGGGGTTCGATGGCGTAGACCCCAATGTCGTATAGAGCGCCCCCTGCCAGGTCGGGGTTGATGATGCGGTTTTTGGGATCGGAGGAGCCCTTGAAGCCAATCAGCGAGCTTACCAGCTGAATTTTCCCGATGCGGCCGGTGTCGATCCATTCCTTGGCCTTTTGATATTGGGGCAGGAAACGGGACCACATGGCCTCCATCAGGAAGCAATTCTGTTCCTTCGCCAGCCGGAAGGCCTCCCGGGCATCGGCGGCGGTGAGCACCATGGCTTTTTCGCAGAGAATATGCTTTTTGTATTGGAGGCACAGGCGGATATTATCCATGTGGAAATTGTGGGTGGTTGCAATATAGACCGCGTCAATATCGGCCTTTTGGAGCATTTCCTCGTAGCTTCCGAAAGCCTGGGGAATTTGGTGGCGGGCGGCGAAGGCGGCGGCACGGTCGGCCGAACTGCTGGCCACGGCGGTGACCACGGCGCCGTCGGTCATGCTTGCGGCCTCCGCAAAGGTGTTGGCGATACCGCCCGCACCGATAATGCCGAAACGAATATCAGACATAAAAATCCTCCCGTATGTGTTTTTCTTTATTATACCACATACAGGAGGATTTGGCTATTTTATTTTTGGGAAAAGAATGTCAAACCCGGAGGAAGGCGTAGGCAACCCGCTCCCGTTTGTGGGTGTAGGTGATGCGCAGTGCGCCGTCGTAGAGGATGGCTGGGTAGGAAAATTCTCCCTCTTCGGTTTCCAAATCCAGCACCTTTTGGAAGGAGGCGGCCCCGTCGGTGGAAACGAACAGGGTCAGGGGGGATCGCTTGCCCCAGTTTTCACCCACCGGGTTGCATACCAGGAAGATTCGACCGTCGGGAAGCCCCACCAGATCCAGACCGCTGTTGTTGTTGGGCATGGCGGTGGGGTAGGCAGGTCCCCAGGTTTTGCCCAGGTCGGCGGAATCGGCCCGGTAGATAAGGCCCCGGTCGCTTCGCATGAGCATGTGGATTCCATTCACATCCTCGAAGAAGGAGGGCTGGATCAATTTCACCGCCGGGTCGGCGGGCATGACGAATTCGGTGCGGGTAAGTGTGGCAAAGCCGTCGGCGGTGCGGTCGGCAAAAACCCGCCAGGTCAAATCGGCGTATTCCCTGGATGCGGGGCAAAGGATACTGCCGTCCGAAAGCTTCAGGGGCTTGTTTTTCACCGGACCCCGTCCGCCGCTGACGTCCCCGGGCACCAATTCCCGTGCGGGGGAGAAGGTACCCCCTTCGTCCAGGGAGGTACGTACCATGGTTTTCCAGGTGGAAATGGCCTCGCTGACCTTGTAGAAGAGGTAGACGGTGTCTCCATTCCGAAAGAGAACCGGGTTCCAGTGAGCCACGTCCTCTTCCTGGGATACGCAGACGGCATCCTGCCAGCTTCCCCCGGTGTAGCGGGAGAGCCAGATCTTCACGTCGGAGTCGCCTTCCCGGCTGCCGCCGAACCAGGCGCAGAGGTAGCCGCCCTCCACAGGGACAATGGTGGAGGCGTGGCAGGAAGGGGTGGGGCGGTTTTCGTCCATGACGAAGCCCCGTTCCAAAATGGTGTAGGTCATAGGAGGCTCCTTATTGGATGGCGGCTTCCAGCGCGGCGTGCAGGTCCCGCATCTGCCGCACCACCAGCTTGTGGTAATTGGAAAGGGCTTTGGGGTCCCGGCTTCTCGATTCCACCGTCATGTTGACCCCCACCAGGTCCAGGTAATACTTGGCGGTGCAGGGGTAGGACATGGCTTCGGTGAAGGCCAGCATGGAGAGCACGTTGAAAATACCCTCCGCCTTTTCGGGTTGGGT
>JAFYNU010000103.1 GCA_017547975.1 Clostridia bacterium | reverse complement strand
TCACACCGGCGGCCTTTGCGGCAGCTTTTTTGTCCACCCAGGCAAAAACCTTGCCGATTACCGGAAAATTCCTGAACCATACCTTGGCCTTGTCGAAGAAGATGAGGATGAACGGTACCGGGAACATATTGCCCAAAATGGCAATGGGGAAAGCGATATACAGGGGAATGTCCAGCGCCAGGGCATAGGGGATGGCTCCCCGAAGTTCCACCACCGGTAGCATGGCAACAACCAATACTTTCAGGCAATCAATCAGCATGAAAAACCTCGCTTATTTCTTTTTCTTTTCTTTCATCAGATTGGGGTCGGAACGGATGTATTCCCGCTTCCGGTAAATGGCAGAACCGGTCATAGTGAATACCATAGAGAAAACGAAATACACCAACGCATTCAGGAAGAATCCGGTATCGCCGCCGTAGAAAACAAAAATGGAGGAAGCAAAAATCACCGGGCCAATGGGGAAGAAGTACCATTTGAATCCATTCTTGGTGGCAAAGATAAAGGCCGTGATGGCAAATACGGCAGGCAGGCCATACAGGAGCATGAAATTTGAAAAATAGTACCCCTGATCCCCGAAAATTTCAGGAACCAACCCGGTCGCATATACTGCCACAAGAAGGATTAAAATATACGGAAAGAGCTTTACGAGTTTCTTCTGAAATTCAGTCAAAATAAATCACCTCAAAACGATTGTAATGTACCGGATAATGTGCTAAAATACTTTTGGTACATTCGGACAGGTTGCGGTCTTGTCCACGGACCTTCCAAAGGCCACTCCGTATATTGTCGCATGGAATTGCAAAAATGTCAAGTTAAATTATGTAAGGGGATGCAAATTGGACCAGGACGAAAAAATGCTATATGCCCGTATAGACGATAAAACCCGGGAAGCTCTATATGGGTACCGACTGACCAGCATGGGTTTTCTCACTCCGGGGGAGCGTATCCTTGCAGAAAAATATCTTGCAGGACAGGACGCAGTCTATTGCTTTTGGGGCGGATACGACGATGCAGAGCGTACGCTCTTGCTTTTGAAACCCGACGATGATACCGTTTCCTTCCTGCCGGATGGAAATGAATTGCTGGCGCTTATCCGGTTTGATTCTTTTGCCGAAGGGAAGCTTCTTTCCCACAGGGATTATCTTGGTTCTCTGATGGGTGCCGGTTTGAAACGGGATGCGGTTGGAGATATTTTGCCCTACAGCGACGGAAAACGGCAGTACTGTGATATTGTGGTATTGCGGTCGGTGGCAGGGGATATTTTGGCAAATCTTGACAGGATTGGCCGTACCGGCGTTCGGGTTCGGGAAGCTGATATTATGGATCTGCATCTTCCCGAAAAGAGTTTTAAGATCATTTCCGATACGGTAGCATCCATGCGTCTGGATGCAGTAATCGCCAGCGGATTCGGCATATCCCGGAGCGAAGCCAAGCTTTTGGTGGAACGGGGGCTGGTTTCCCGCAACTATGCAATCGAACTTTCTCCCGGGGTCAACTTGAATCAGGGAGATATCCTCTCCGCCAGGGGACACGGCAAGCTGGAGCTTTTGGAAATCGGCGGTGAAACCAAAAAGCAAAGAATCAGAATTCAACTAAAAAAATACATATAGAGGTGTTATTTATGAAAATCGGTATTTGTACTGCCATCGAAAACATCGAGAAGGCCCAGGCTTATGGCTTTGACTACATTGAAGTCGGTGTAGGAGCCATTGCCAACCTGACCGAAGAAGAGTTTTCTTCTGCTCTGGAAAAGGTTTCTGCCGCCGGTATTAAGCCAGAAGCCGCCAATGGCATGCTTCCCGGCACCTTCCACATTTGCGGCGAAGAAGCCGATCACGAAGAGGTGCGGAGCTACTTGGAACACGTATTCCCCCGCTTGGCTGCCCTGGGTGTTACCCGTGTCGTATTCGGCAGTGGGGGAGCCCGCCGGATTCCCGATGGCTTTTGCAGGGAAAAGGCTTGGGAGCAGTTGGTTGCTTGCTCCAAGATCGTAGCCCAGGTAGCCGAAAAGAACGGCATCACCATTGCGCTGGAACCGCTGAACGTTCGGGAAACCAACGTAATCAACTCGGTTGCCGAAGGCGGCAAATTGGTGGATGAAGTTGCGCATAAAAACTTCCTGCTTCTGGTGGACTATTACCACCTTGGCATCGACGATGAAGGGTATGACGGTGTCAAATCCTACGGGAGCGTCCTGCGCCATGCTCATATTGCCCATCCCAAGATCCGCACCGTACCCAAGGCAGGAGACGAAGGCGGCTACGAAGAATTCTTTGCCGAACTGAAAGCGGTTGGCTACGATGAACGGGTCAGTATCGAAGGACATATTGCTGATTTTGACGGTGAGCTTCCCGAAGCAAGCAAATACTTGAAAGGATTTGCTGTTTCGGCTTGCTGACATGAATATATTTCGCAGAATCTATGCGCCGGAGTATTTAATCGGGAAACATCACACCGAAGACTCCATACCCGATTCAAAAACGGTCTATGGCAGTGCGTTCCGCATGGCATGGCCTGCCATTACCGAATCCTTCCTGGTGGCCATGGTTGGCCTTGCGGATACCGCCATGGTATCCCGGCTTGGTGCCACCGCCATTTCTGCGGTAGGCATTACCGCACAGCCCAAAATGCTGATCCTTTGCTTTTTCATGGCTCTCAATATTGCGGTTACAGCAATTGTAGCCAGACGCAAAGGGGAGGGGAACCGGGAAGCCGCACGCAGAACCCTGGTACAGGGAATTATGATTACCGCCGTGCTTATGTTGATTACCATCACATTGGCATTGCTTTTCTCCCGTGAATTGATGCTCTTCGCCGGCGCCCAAGCCACAGGACCGGATGCGTATATCGATGAAGCAGATTTGTATTTTCGCATTATCGTATATTTCCTTCCCTTTAACATTCTGTCGCTGCTTCTCACTGCAGCCCAAAGAGGAGCCGGTAACACCCGTATTTCCATGTACACCAATATGACGGCCAATATCGTTAACGTCATATTCAACTATGTTCTGATTAACGGCAAGCTTGGCTTCCCCGCCATGGGTGTGAAGGGGGCCGCCATCGCCACCGGTATCGGTTGTGTTGTTGGGTTTATCATTGCTGTAATATCGGTTTTGTCCCCCGCGAGCTTTGTCAGCTTGTCTTTGAAGGTCAGCTGGCGACCCGATCTTGCGATATTGCGTCAGTTCTTCAAAATCGGCGGAGCCGCTATGGTAGAACAGGTATTTTTGCGTATTGGATTCTTTACCTACGTAAAGATCGTCGCTTCTCTCGGAACCGTGGATTATGCCACCCACCAAATTTGCATGCAAATGCTCTCCCTGTCATTCAACTTTGGTGACGGTATTGCAATTGCTTCCACATCCCTTGTTGGACAGTCTCTGGGTGCAAAAAAGCCTCAGCTTGCCTTGATATACGGGAAGGCGTGCCAACGCTTGTCGCTTGTGGCCGCTGCCATTATTATGATTGCGTTCACGGCATTTGGACGTCCCATTATGTGGATATTCACCAACGATCCGCAAATCATTGAAGGCGGTCTCAAGCTCTTCCTGATTGCGGCTATCAGCGCCCCCTTCCAAGTATCTCAAGTGGTCTATAATGGCTCACTCCGCGGTTCGGGTGATACCAAATTTGTGGCGTTTACCTCCTTCCTCAGCGTAGGTGTATTACGGCCTATTCTGTCTTATGCATTGGTATACCCATTGGCATTCGGACTCATGGGCGCCTGGTACGGATTGCTTATCGATCAGTTGATCCGCTTCCTTTGTTCCTTCTTCCGTTTCTCTGGCGGAAAATGGATGAAAATCAAGATATAGTGAATTTTGTCGCAACGATACCATATCTGGTGTTGTGAAAAATCGACTATTGGCAACTTTTCTCGATTTCTATACAAAGATACTGTAAAAGTGCGAATAATGTCGCTATTTGT
>JAFYNU010000102.1 GCA_017547975.1 Clostridia bacterium | reverse complement strand
TTCCTGCGTCACAAAATAAAAAGAACCGGCTTCCGAAACGTGGAAGCCGGCTTTTTTGCGTTACAGTTTTGCAATTGGGGTGTCGCTTTTGCAGGTGAGATCCTGGAAGGTGACGTTTTGCAGGGCGTCCTCCCGTCTGTGGCGCAGGATGGTGCCGCCGGTGCCCCGGTTGGTGATCTTTCGGATGGTGGAATCCTTCAGGTAACCCGGCACGTCGATGGCGTTGCCCCGGTGGCAGGTGACCCCCGAAACGGTGACGTTGGTGAGACCGTCCGGGAGGTTTTTGCCGTAGGCGGTGTCCCCCTCCCCAAGCAGGAGGCACCCTTTGTTGTAATCCCGGGAGGGGGCGAGGTTGGGGGCGGTGTCCAGAATGTTTTCGATGGTGATGTGGTGGATGTGGGAATTGCAGGGGAGGAGCCGTACCACCCAGCAGAGCTGGGAGTAGGCCGCCACGTTCCGGATGGTGACGTGGTGAATGTCCCGGTCCCGGACATCCCAGTTATTGGGCATGACGTGGGTGGAGCGCATACTGCCGCCGGGTTTGAATTCCCATTTATCGGGGACAATGGCGGTCAGGGCCACCACGTCGTCCCCGGTGTGGCCGGTGACGTCGGAAATATCGATGTGGTGACAACCGTTTCGGATATCGATGCCGTCCTGGTTTTCGGTGTTTTGGAGCATGCCGTCCACCTCCACCGACATACAGGCCGAAAAATCGATGCCCCGGATGATTCCCTCCGAGCAGGCCTCCAGCGAAATGCCCCAGCCGTGGGAATCCACAATGCGCAGGTTTTCAATGGAAAAATCGGTGGCGTTGGCAAACAGCACCCCGATGCCCCGCCAGTCGCCGTAGTGGGATTCTCCCTCCACCTTGGCGTCGGTGCCGAAGGAGTGGTCGTGCATATCGTTCCAGCTGGGCTTGCCGGCCTTTTTGCGCTCCTCCGATACCCAGGGGGCGTATTTGCAAAGATCCTCCGGCAGGTAGGGGCAGGGGTCGGCTAAGATCTTGCCACCGTCCCCGGTGGCCCGGGGATGGTCGGCCCCTTCCAGAATACAAAGCCCTTCGCCCCGGAGATGAATATCCCGGATGGGGGCAGGGTCGGGGAGGCCGATGCCGCAGTTGGCACTGCGGAAAAAGTTATCCCGGCAACGGTCGGAAAGCTTGATGCGGCAGTTTTGGAGAAGGATGGTGGTGTGTTCGGGGATCAAAATCGCCCGATCCAGTAGCCACCAGTCCCGGTGGGGCTCTGTGGCCGATTCCCGGGGGGGAATCACAACCATGCCGTCGGCGTCCCGGGCAGCAATGGCCTTTTCAATGACCTCGTTATCGGTAAGACCGGAAAAATGATTGACGTTTACCATAGAAACCTCCTGCTGGTCATCCTTCCAGCATGCGTCCCGCCAGGGCCCGGACCAAATTCAGAGCGGCGTCGGCGTCGCTGGTTTTGGCCAGGGAGACCGGGGAATGGATGTAACGGCAGGGCACCGAAACCGCCGCCGCACGGGCGCCGCCCCGGGAGGTCTGCACCGCCGAGGCGTCGTTGCGTCCGGCGTTATTGGTGCGGGGCTGGGCGGGGATATCCAGCTCGCGGGCAAGCTCGAAGGCTGCCTTGAAGAACTCCCGGTCGTAGACGGTGCCCCGGTCCACGAAGGAGACCGCCGCACCCTTGCCAAGGCGGGTGCAGTTTTTGGGGCTGGGGGTGCCGAGCACGTCCCCGGCCACGGTACCCTCCACGGCAATCACCAGGTCGGGGTCGATTTCGTAGGCTGCGGCGGAGGCACCGATGGAGCCAACCTCCTCCCGGGTGGTGAAGGCAAACCAGGTGTCGTAGGGCATACCGCCTGCAATCAGATCCACCAGAATGGCACAGCCAATCCGGTCGTCCAGTGCCTTGCCGGTGATGGTGTCGCCGGAAAGGGCGAAAGAGGGCTCGAAGTTGGCGTAGTCGCCCACCGACACCACGGCCTGGGTTTCTTCTTTATTTTGGGCACCGATGTCGATGGTCAGCTCCCGGATGGGAACCTCCTTCTCCCGTTCGTCCCCCTGCATCAGGTGCACCGGCTTGCCGCCGATGACCCCGCGGGTGGTGCCGTTGACGTAAACCGTCTTGCCCAAAAGGACACTGCTTTCCACCCCACCCACGTTGGTGAAGCGGAGGTAGCCGTTCGAATCAATATCGGTGATGATGAGCCCCACCTCGTCGGTGTGGGCGCAGATCATCAGGGTCTTTTCGGGGGTCTTTTCCCCCTTTTTGAATACCAGAAGATCCCCAAGGGGGGTGCGGCGGATTTCGTCGGCGTGGGGGGCCACCATGGCTTCGATGGCATCCACAACAGCTTCTTCCCCGCCGGAAATGCCCACCAGGGTGGACAGGGTTTTCAGGGTGTCAAGATTCAGCTTCTGCATGGCTGAGTACCATCCTTTCTCGGTGACGTAGGCGGCGATGAGCCGGGCAATGTTTTCGATATCGGTAAGGTCGCAGATCTCGCTGGGGGTGTGCATGTTGCGCTGGGGCACCGAGATCAGGCCGCACTTGACCCCCGCCCGCTGGTCCACGATGGCGTCGCAGTTGGTGCCGGTGTGGCCGCCCATGGCTTCGATCTGGTAGGGAATATCATGCATTTTGGCAAGCTCTTCCAATTTTTTGCCCATCTGCCGGTTCAAAATGGCGGCGTAACCGATCATGGGACCCTTCCCAAGCTCCCCAAGGCCGGGTCTGCTGCAACCCGCCTGGGTGGCGAAGGATACGTCCACCGCAATGGCATGGGTGGGGGCGATGCGGTAGGAGTAGAGCTTTGCCCCGGTGCCGCCCACCTCTTCCTGGGTGGAGCAGACGATATGTACCCCGCAGGAAAGCTCCTTGCCGGCTAGCAGCTGACCCGCCCGGATGACGGCGGCGCAGCCGGCGCGGTCGTCCATCGCGGTGCCGGCGACCAAACCGTTGTTCAGCTCGGTGAACTCGGGCGCATATACCGCGAAATCGCCGCGGCGGATCAGCTTCTCAGCTTCTTCCTTCGAGGAAACGCCCAGATCAATGAACAGCTTGGTCATGTCGTTGTCGGCGACGTTGTGGCCCTCGCCCTCCGCCGCCAGAATGCCGCTCACGCCGTTTTCAAACACGACGCGGCGATACAGGGAATTGGCCTTGCGGATGCCGCCCACGTTGTGAACGCGCGCGAAGCCCTTCTCGTCAATATCGGTAACGACGAAGCCGATGTGGTCCATATGAGCGGCCAGCATGATGCGCTTTCCGCCCTCCTGACCCTTCTTGACGGTAATCAGATTGCCCATCGCGTCCATCTTCATCTCATCGACGTACGGGGCGACCATGCCCTTGATGATTTC
>JAFYNU010000101.1 GCA_017547975.1 Clostridia bacterium | reverse complement strand
TGAGTGCCACCAGCACCCTGCAGGGAGAGAGTATTCCCGGCATTTGTCATCTGGTGGAATTGGAATGCAGGGAGGGGGATGAAATATGCTGATGCGGATTTTGCTGGCCTTTCTGTTTGGGGGCGGACTCTGTGTCATTGGACAACTGCTGGTGGACCTGACCAAGCTGACCCCTGCACGGATTCTCACCGGGATGGTGGTATTGGGGGTCATTTTGGGAGGGGTTGGTCTCTATCCCGTTTTGGTGGATGCCTTTGGGGCGGGAGCATCGGTGCCGCTTCTGGGTTTTGGCAATTTGCTTGCCAAGGGAGTACGGGAGGCTATCAACCAAGACGGTCCCATCGGTATCCTGACCGGTGGCTTCAAGGCCGGCAGTGCAGGGCTTGGAGCGGCTGTATTTTTTTCAATGCTGGCCGGTATATTTGGAAAGAGCAAAAGTTAACCATACAAAATTATCCGCAGAGTTATCCACATTATCCACAGGTTTATCCACAAGTCTGAAAGTGGCTTGACAAGCCACTTTCAGAAGATATCCACAGAAAAATTAAAACGCTGAAATTCACAAGGGATGCGAATTTCAGCGTTTTTTGTCGAATAACTTCTTGCATATTCTTAAATATACAATCAATAATGGCGAAAATATACGGTATAATTGTATATTCCGCAGAGTTGACAAGCCCGATTTACTGTCAGTAATCAACGCTTTACGTTTTGATAACAGGACAGGTCCAAATGGTTGGAAAGAAGCATTCTGGCCTGCTCATAACCCGAATAGGGAGCAAGAAAATTGCCGATTGGAGTTGGATAATCCTCTCTCCGGGGGAAGGTAAAGGTGAAGGTAAAACCGTTGCTCCCATCCTGGCGGAGAAGAAGCGTACCCCCGTGCAGGGCGCAGGCCCGGCGAATGAACAGGAAGCCGGAGGAGGTGGGAGCAGGGTCAAAAAGCAGATGCTCCACGTCCCGGAAAAGAATGGAGGAGGAAACCACGTGAATCAAAAGGCAAGGGGACTCTCGATGCCGCAGGGTAAAGGTGAAGGCAGGCGCAGGAGCAGAACGATCCGAAAGGGAAAGAATTTCGGATAACAGATTCAAAATCAATCCCTCCACGTGAGGGCGCGAAAGGGTGACGTAGGGGTCGCCCGTTCCCTCTTCCCGGAAAGACAAAGAAAGCTCCGGCATGTAATAGCCAACGTAACCCAGGGTATCCCGAATCAGTTCGGGAAGATGCTCCAGCTCGAAGGAGGCCGGATGGGAGGTGGCATTGTAATGCAGACGGGTGATTTGGTCGGTGGTACGCCGCATCTGGTCGATGTAGGGGGTCGCTTTTGATGGGATTTCACTTCGTCCCAGCATGGATCCCATCAAAACCAGGTTGGAAAGGGGAGTTGCCACGTCGGTCAAAAATTTTTGCAGGGTACCGTTGTCGTCAACCGAATCGGTTTTATTTTGAAGCGTCAGGAAAAAGAGAGCGGGATCCTCGGGTGAGGGGGTGAGGGAATAAACCGAGTCTCCGATGGCCAAATGATCGGGTACCTGGGCAGGATCGGAAAAGAAAAGTGCACAATCCGCCGCCGACAAAAGCTTTGTCAGCATGGGAGATGCAATGGGTGGATCGGCGGCGTAAACTGCGGGAAACGGCAGCAGACGAAGCAGTGCCGAAATAGAATTGTTCAAGTCATAACCTCCCTTTTGGAAAGTTGGATGGGTCGCGGAGAACCGTCCCGATTAAATTGTATCATGGGCGGTCGTTTTATTCAACCATAAATTCGACAAAATTCGACAAATTTCCACATGGATGCGGACACCAACGGGATTGCTTCGGCATACAATATAGTGAACAGGCAAAATGCCTGTAACTCAAAATCGGAGGAATCCATATATGCCTTGTAATCAGACCTGTGGCTGTAATTCCATGAACAACTGCACCTGGGTGATTATTCTCGCCTTCATTATCATTTGGTTCTTCTGCGGCTGCAAGGGTGGCTGTTCCAATGGGGGTTCGCTCACCGGCAATGGCTGTGGCTGCAACTGCGGCTGCTGAAACCTCTCTCAGCGGGTAACAAAAATACCAACCGGGAAACATCCCGGTTGGTATTTCTTTTGTTGGGTGATTCAGTTTGCAAGGTTTGGAACCTCTTCCTTCAGGGGCAGGGAGTAGGTCAGGGTGTCGTAATGATTGCGGCCGGTGCGGCGTTTCACGGTGACCGACAGGGTGTCCCCCACCTGGTGGGAATCGATGACCTTATCGAACTGCTCCATGTTCAAAATTTCGGTGCCGTCGATGGAAAGAATCAGGTCACCGGTCCGGAATCCCAGGGAGGTATCCTCCAGGGAATAAATATATACGCCGCTTTCGCTGACGTTATAATACATGGCGGTGGTGGCATCCAAAATTTCCACCAGTTCCATGCCCAAATCGATACGGCCCCGGACGTAACCGTAGGATACCAGCTCTTCGATAATGTCTTTGGCGTGGTCAATGGGAATGGCAAAGCCAAGGCCCTCGGTGTTGCTGGCCGAGCTTTTGGCACTGACGATGCCAACCAATTCGCCGTACATGTTGAAAAGACCGCCGCCGGAGTTGCCGGGATTGACCGCCGCATTGGTTTGCAAAAGGCGCATGGCTACGCCGTCAATCTCGATTTCCCGGTCCAGGGCGCTGACAATGCCGTTGGTCACGGTGCCGCCCAACTGTCCCAGGGGATTTCCGATGGCAACCACTTCTTCGCCTACGGTCAGGGAGGAGGATTTTCCCAGCAATGCAGGAGTCAGGGTTTCTCCGTTGGGGGAAACCCGCAGGAGGGCCAGATCGTTTTCCTGGTCGCCGCCCTCCATGGTCGCCTGCAGTTCCTTGCCGGTGTTCAGGATAACCTTCACGGTGGAAGCACCCTCCACCACGTGGTAGTTGGTGACGATCAGGCCATCCTCCGACAAAATCACGCCCGAGCCTGCGCCGGAGGTGGTGTATTGGCCAAAGAAGGAGTTGTATGCCACCTGTTCGGTGACGATTTCCACCACC
>JAFYNU010000100.1 GCA_017547975.1 Clostridia bacterium | reverse complement strand
GCAACCGTCTTGTTCTCGCTTTCCACTTTGACCCCTTCCTTGGCCTCGATGGCCTGGTGGAGTCCTTCGTTATAGCGGCGGCCGATCATCAAACGACCGGTAAACTCGTCAACAATAATAACCTGTCCGTTCTGGACCACGTAGTCCACATCCCGGACCATGACACCCCGGGCGCGGATGGCCTGGTTGATATGATGGTAGAGCTCGGAGTTTTCGGGGTCGGTCAGGTTGTCCACTCCAAATGCCTTTTCGGCCTTTTCCACGCCGGAAGGAAGCAGGGATGCGGAACGGGCCTTTTCGTCCACCACGTAGTCCCCATCCAGATCCTCCTGAAGCTGCTTATCCTCCAGCTCCTTGACCTTGGTGCATCTGAGTCCGGCCACAAAGCGGTCGGCCTTTTCGTACATATCGGTGGATTTGTCTCCACGCCCCGAAATGATCAACGGGGTTCTGGCTTCGTCCACCAGGATGGAGTCCACTTCGTCCACAATGGCAAAGGCATGCCCCCGCTGGACCATATCCCGCTGATAGAGGGTCATGTTATCCCGCAGATAGTCAAAGCCAAGTTCATTGTTGGTGGCGTAGGTAACGTCGCAGGCATAGGCCGCCCGGCGTTGGGAGGGGGTAAGCTCCCGGAGAATGATGCCGGTGGTCATGCCCAGCATACGGAAAACCTTGCTCATCATTTCCCCCTGGAACTTCGCCAGGTAGTCGTTGACGGTGACGATGTGCACCGGATTCCCGGTTAGGGCGTTCAGATAGGCCGGCATAACGGCGGTGATGGTTTTCCCTTCACCGGTCTTCATTTCGGCAATGCGTCCCTGGTGCAATACCAGACCGCCCACCACCTGTACCTCGAAGGGCTTCTTTTCCAAAGCGCGCCAGGTGGCTTCTCTGGCGGCGGCAAAGGCTTCGATAATCATATCGTTATCGTCAATGGTGGCACCATTTGCCAGGCGGGCCCGAAGCTCGTCGGTTTTGCCCCGAAGCTCCTCGTTTGTGAGAGCCGAGTATTCCTCATCCTTCGCCAGAATGGCTTTCACCAGCGGCTGATTTTTCTTCAATTCCCGTTCGCTTTTGGTGCCGAACAGTTTGGTAAATAAACTCATTTCGTTTTCCTTTCCCGGAGATCGTGGGGTATGTTTGTCATTCCCATTTTGTAATGACTTCTTATTATACCATATTTTTTTGCATAAAGAAAGCTGAAATGTGCAAAATGAAGGATATAAAAATCCGAAAAGGAGCAATTATTATGTCCGACATGATCCTGTCCCCATCCGAAAAGACTCCTGCCATCCACTGCCTGGTGATTGTGGGACACATTGAAGGCCACACCGAGCTTTCGGGCGGCACGAAAACCACCAAATACGAGCACGTACTCCCCGCCCTAGCCTCCCTGGAACAAAGCCAGGAGGTGGAGGGCCTTCTGGTTTTGATCAACACCGCCGGGGGTGACGTGGAGGCAGGGCTTGCCATTGCGGAAATCATTGCGGGAATGAAAACCCCCACCGCCTCCCTGGTTTTGGGGGGCGGTCACTCCATCGGGGTACCCATTGCCGTGGCGGCGAAACGTTCCTTCATCGCCCCCTCTGCCGCCATGACCCTGCACCCGGTACGCATCAATGGATCGGTCATCGGGGCCCCGGAAACCTACCAATACCTTTCCAAAATGCAGGATCGAGTCCTGTCCTTCGTCACCGGCCACAGCCATATCACAGATGCGGAATACCGCCGCCTGATGAACATCGGCGGCGGCAACGCCGGTGAAACCGGCAGTATTTTGGGGAGCCGGGAAGCGGTGGCTTGCGGCCTGATTGACGAGGTGGGCACCCTGTCAGACGCTCTTGCCTACCTTATGGATACGGCGAAGAAAAAGGATTGAATTCCACCCCTGCCCATGTTATAATAGGGATACCGTAGTGGTTTTTCCGTTTTTACGTCCAAATGGGATACCCCTTCGGACAAACAGCAAACGAAAGGAAGTCTTTCCCATGCACGTAGATTCCAAGTGCCTTCACGCCGGGTATGCCCCCAAAAACGGTGAACCCAATGCCCTGCCCATCTATCAGTCCACCACCTACCGCTACGATTCCACCGAACACATCGGTCGCCTCTTCGACCTGAAGGAAGAGGGTCATATGTATTCCCGCATCTCCAACCCCACCGTAGCCGCTGTAGAAGCCAAAATCGCCGCCCTGGAGGGGGGCGTAGCCGCCGTTTGCACCACCTCCGGCATGGCTGCTATCCTGCTTACCGTTTTGAACATCTGCAAAACCGGGGATCACATCGTAGCTTCTGCCGAAATCTACGGCGGTACCATCAATCTGCTTTCCTTCACCCTGAAGCGCTACGGCATTGACGTTACTTTCATTCCGGTGGACTCCACCAAGGATGAGATCAAGGCCGCCATCCAGGAAAATACCCGTATGGTGTTCGGGGAAACCATTGCCAACCCCGCCATTTCGGTTTTGGATATCGAGGTATTTGCCGAAGCTGCCCATGAGTGCGGCATTCCCCTGGTAATCGACAACACCTTTGCTACCCCCATCCTTTGCCGCCCCTTCGAATGGGGTGCCGATATCGTTGTCCACTCCACCTCCAAGTACATGGACGGCCATGCCACCGTGGTCGGCGGCGTAGTGGTGGATGGCGGCAAGTTCGATTGGGAAAACGGCAAGTTCCCCGAACTTTGTGAACCCGATGTATCCTATCACGGTGTCAGCTACACCAAGCAGTTTGGTGCCGCCGCTTTCGCCACTAAGGCCCGTTGCCAGCTGGTGCGTGACCTGGGCATTGCCCCCAGCGCCATGGATGCCTTCCTGCTGGACCTGGGTCTTCAGTCCCTTTCGGTTCGTATGGAACGCCATTGCCGCAACGCAGAAGCCTGTGCCGAATACTTTGAAAATCATCCCATGGTGGAATTCGTCAACTATCCCACCCTGAAGAGCAACAAATACTACGAGCTGGCCCAAAAGTATCTGCCCAAGGGCGCCAGCGGTGTCATCGGATTCTCCATCAAGGGCAGCCGTGACAACGCCATCAAGTTCATGGATTCCCTGGAGCTCGCCATCAATGCCGTCCACGTGGCGGATGCCCGCACCATGGTACTCCATCCCGCAAGCGAAACCCACCGCCAGCTGAGTGACGAGCAGCTGATTGCCGCCGGCATCACCCCGGGTCTCGTGCGTTTCTCGGTGGGTATCGAAAACATCGAGGACATTCTGGCCGACGTGAAGCAGGCCTTCGACGCCATCTGACAAATCAGAATAATTTACATAGAAAGGATTCATTCTTATGGCAAAAATCACCTTTATGGGCGCCGGCAGCACCGTGTTCGCCCGCAACGTCATCGGCGACTGTCTGTGCAGCGAGGTTCTGCGGGACAGCGAATTCGCGCTCTACGACATTGACGCCAAGCGTCTTGCCGAAAGCCACGAAATTCTGGAAGCCATGAACCAGACCCTGGGCGGCTATGGCACCATCAAGTCCTACCTGGGCGTGGAAAACCGCAAGGAAGCCCTCCGCGGCGCCGACTTCGTGGTGGACGCCATCCAGGTCGGTCTCTACGACCCCTGCACCATCATCGACTTTGAAGTACCCAAGAAGTACGGCCTGCGCCAGACCATTGGCGACACCCTGGGCATCGGCGGCATCATGCGCGCCCTGCGCACCATTCCCGTTCTGGCGGATTTTGCCAAGGACATGGAAGAGGTTTGCCCCAACGCCTGGTTCCTGAACTACACCAACCCCATGGCTATGCTTTCGGGTTACATGCAGCGCTACACCGGCGTGAAGACCATCGGTCTGTGCCACAGCGTTCAGGTTTGCTCCGAAGGCCTGCTGAAGCAGCTTGGCATGGAAGACAAGCTGGAAGGCCGCAAGGAACTCATCGCCGGTATCAACCACATGGGTTGGCTCCTGCGCCTGGAAGATAAGAACGGCGTAGACCTGTATCCCGAAATCAAGCGTCGCGTGGCCGAAAAGTTTGCCAGCGGCGAAAAGTGGGACGACATGGTCCGTTTCGACTACATCCGCCGCTTCGGTTACTACTGCACCGAATCCTCCGAACACAATTCGGAATACAACTACTTCTACATCAAGGATAAGTATCCCGAACTTATCGATGCCTACAAGATCCCCCTGGATGAATATCCCAGACGTTGCGTAAACCAGATCGCCGGCTGGCAGAAGGAATACGAGGATCTCAAGGCCTCCGGCAGCATTGGCCACACCCGTTCCCGTGAATACGCTTCCCACATCATGGAAGCCATGGTTTCCGGCAAGACCTACCAGATCGGCGGCAACGTCCTCAACAACGGTCTCATCGACAACCTGCCCGCCGATGCCTGCGTGGAAGTTCCCTGTCTGATCAACGGTAGCGGTCTCTACCCCACCCACGTTGGCAAGCTCCCGGTACAGTGCGCCGCCATGAACATGACCAACATCAACGTTCAGCTTCTCACCATCGAAGCCGCCGTAACCGGCAAGAAGGACCACATCTACCAGGCCGCCATGCTGGATCCCCACACCGGCAGTGAGCTTTCCATCGACAAGATCGTTGCCATGGTGGACGACCTGATCGAAGCCCACGGCGATTGGCTGCCCAAGTACAACTAATCTTTCCCCTTTTTTCCGCATAAAATAGCCTGAAAGGAAGTGATTGTATGCGAATTTGTGTTTACGGCGCCTCCAGCTCCGCCCTGGATCCCATTTTTTACACCGAAGCCGAAAAAATGGGCCGCATCCTGGCAAGTCACGGACATGGTCTGGTGTTTGGCGGCGGTCGGGAAGGGTTGATGGGTGCATCCGCCCGGGGCGCTCACGCCATGAACGGCGAGATCATCGGCATTGCTCCCCGCTTTTTCGACATTCCCGGCGTGCTTTACGAGCATTGCACCGAAACCATCTACACCGAAACCATGCGGGAACGCAAGAAGCTCCTGGAGGAGCTTTCAGAAGCCTGCATCGTCCTGCCCGGGGGCATCGGCACCTACGAAGAATTTTTCGAAATGCTGACCCTGAAACAGCTTGGGCAAAGCGATCGGGCCATTATCCTGGTCAACACAAAGGGCTACTTTGACCCCCTGATGGCCATGCTTCGGCACACCCAGGAGGAGGATTTCATGGGTGACTCGGTATTTACCCTCTTCACCCTGGTTGCCACCCCAGAGGAAGCCATAGACGCCCTGGAAAACTATGTTCCCACCTCCGGCAGTGTTGCCGGCAAATACGCCGAAATGGAAGAGGAACGCCTGGAAGACCTCCGGGAAGTCGAAGGAAAGTAAACGCAATTGACAAAAAAACATCGCGGCCTGCAGGCCGCGATGTTTTTTGTTTGTTGTTGTCAGGTTTTCATGCCGGCGAACTGGGTCTGGTAGAGCTCGTAATACTTGCCCTTGGCGGCCAACAGTTCTTCGTGGTTACCCGATTCCACGATCTGTCCCGCATCCAGAACGATGATCTTGTCGGCGTCCCGGATGGTGGAGAGACGGTGGGCAATGATGAGGCTGGTGCGGTTTTCCATCAGCTTGAGCATGGCTTCCTGAATGTGAAGCTCGGTTCTGGTGTCGATGGAGGAGGTTGCTTCGTCCAAAATAAGAATCTTGGGGTCGGCCAGCACCGCTCTCGCAATGGAAAGGAGCTGACGCTGTCCCTGGCTCAGGTTGGAACCCGACTCGGCCAGCATGGTATCATACCCCTCCGGCAGGCGCTCCACGAATTTATCCGCATTGGCAATTTTCGCCGCTGCGATGATTTCTTCGTCCTTAGCATCCAGATTCCCGTACTTGATGTTTTCCTTGATGGTATCCAGGAAAAGCACCGTATCCTGGAGCACGATGGCAATGGCACTGCGGAGTACTTCCTTTTTGATGTCCCGCACATCTACACCGTCCACCTTGATGGATCCCGAGTCAATTTCATAGAAACGGGTCAACAGATTGACGATGGTGGTCTTGCCCGAACCGGTGGCACCAACGATGGCAATGCGCTGACCCTTCTTCACCCGAAGATCAAAGTCACGCAGAACCGGCTCCCCTTCCACGTAGGAGAAGTGGATATGTTCGAAATCGATATCACCCCGAATATCTTCCTTGGTCATGGGATTTTTGC
Organism: Clostridia bacterium; assembly: GCA_017547975.1. GTDB lineage: Bacteria > Bacillota > Clostridia > Oscillospirales > QAMX01 > RUG11797. Next base: position 1,334 of record JAFYNU010000100.1, on the reverse strand, counting down.
CCTCGTCGATTTCGGGCTTTTGATCCATAATGGCAAAGACACGCTCCGCACCGGCGATGGCGGTCTGGATGACGTTATACTGGTTGGCGATTTCGTTGATGGGGCGGTTGAACTGCTTGGAGTAGTTGATGAAAATGGCAATGGTACCGATGGTGATTACGTCGGTCAGAGCCAGGTAGCCACCCAAAGCGGCAATCACCAGGAAGCTGAAGTTACCGATGAAGTTCATCACAGGCCCCATAACCGAACCGTAGATCTGCGCCTTGATGGCGGTGGCACGCATTTGAATGCTGAGCCCTTCAAAATAACCGTAGCTCTTTTTCTGGGTGGAGTAGGCGGTAACCGTCTTGAGGGCGGTGATCTTTTCCTCCACGTCGCCGTTGAGCTGACCCAGAATGGCCTGCTGTTGCTTGTAATATTTACGGCTACGGCTTGCAATAAACCGGGTCACCGCCATGCTGGCAGGCACCATGAGAATGTTGACCAAAGCCAGGAGCCAGTTGTAGTAAAACATGACTGCCAGCACCCCGACCACCGTCAGCACAGCCGAAACCAAGGATGCCAGGGAGTTGGAGATGGTGTTCGAAATGGTATCCACGTCGTTTGTCATGCGGGACATGATGTCGCCGTGGTTGTGGGTATCGGTGTAGCGAATGGGCAGGCGCATGATGCTGTGGAACAGGTCGTTTCGCATGGCCCGCACAGTGGAGCGTGAAAGCCGCGCCGCAAGAATACCCTGCAAACAGCTCACCGCCGCCTGAACGGCGTAGATCAGAACCATAAAGAGAAGCAACTTGGTCAGGGCGGGAATGTTCACATGTTCATCCCCGTTTTCCAGGGTGATCATGTCAATGGCCTGGCCCTGTAAAGCGGGACCCACCAGACCCAAAAGGGTAACCACCACAACAATGGCCACAAGTGACAGCATCAGGTAACGGTCGCGGCCGATGTAACTGATCATCCGCTTGAGGGTTCCCTTCATATCCTTGGGCTTTTCAATAAACATGGGACCGTGGGGCCCTCTGGGGCCGCCACCGCCGGGACCACCCGGACCTCCGGGACCTCTGCCAACAGGAGGCTGCTGTGGATTTCTCTGTTTTTCGTTACTCATACTTCCGCATCCTCCCGAATCTGAGATTGATAAATATCACGGTATACTTCACTGGTTTCCATGAGTCCCCTGTGAGAGCCCACGGCCACCAACTCGCCATTGTCCAAAACCACAATCCGGTCGGCCGAAAGGACGCTGGCAATGCGCTGTGCAATGGTAATGACGGTGGTATCCCCCATTTGGGCATTCAGTTCCTCCCGGAGCTTGGCTTCGGTCTTGAAGT
>JAFYNU010000099.1 GCA_017547975.1 Clostridia bacterium | reverse complement strand
TGCTCTCCCAGCTGAGCTATGCTCCCGTGTACCCTGCCCAAGCGACTTGTATATAATACCACAGGTCTTTCGATTTGTCAACACCTTTTTTCAAAAATAATTAAAAAATTTCAGGCGGTATTTCTGCCCGCTTCTCCGGATCGATCATCCGATTTTCCTCTTGCAATCCCTCCCCTTCTGTGATAGAATTTTACAAAAAACGAAAGGTATCACCGCCATGAAAATGTATTTCGTTCGTCACGGACATCCCGATTACCGATCCGACTCCCTGACCGAGCTTGGTCACAAGCAGGCCCAGCTTGCCGCGGAACGCCTGAGTGAGATCCCTCTCGAGAAAATTTTTGCCTCCACCAAGGGAAGAGCCATTCAGACCGCCGAGTATACCGCCAAAAAATTCGACCTTCCCATCACCCTCTGCGATTACATGCAGGAGCTCCGTTGGGATTCGCTGGACGGCGAACCGGTCCTGGCAAACGGACATCCCTGGGCCATCACCGACATTTACGCCTCCGAAGGCAAGACCCTGCAGATTCCCGATTGGCAGGATACCCTCCCCTACTCCAACACCCAGCTTGTCAAGTGCTGCCGGGATATTGCCGACGGCATCGATGCCCTGCTTGCCGAACAGGGTTACACCCGTGAGGGGGAATACTATCGGGTCTCCGCCGAGCCCACCGCCAAAAACATTGCCATGTTCAGCCATGCCGGGGCATCGGCTGCTGCCTTCTCCCACCTGTTCAACATTCCCTTCCCGGCCATGTGCGGTCTCCTTCACGTGGGCTTCACCGCGATCACCGTGGTCGAATTCGCCGAAAAGAACGGCGAGCGGATCTACCCCAAGCTGATCTCCTCCGACATTCACCACGTCAAATCCCTGGGGGACGAAGTTTTCTTCGGTAACTGAATCCAAAAAGCGGTCTGCATCCGGCAGGCCGCTTTTTTTACGTTTTCATCTTGTTCTTTTCCTTTCCTTCGTGCTATAATCAGGATAGAAACAGGAAAGGACGATACCATCCATGAAACGAATCCACACACACCATATCTCCAGGTATCTTCACGGCACCTTCGCCGAATTTTTCGGTGCCACCACCTATGACGGCATCTGGGTCGGCCCCGACAGCCCCATCCCCAACATCCACGGCATTCGCCTCGACCTGATCGAAGCCATCAAAGAATGCGGCCTGACCAACTTCCGCTGGCCGGGAGGCTGCTGCGCCGAAAAGTATCACTGGATGGACGGAATCGGCCCCGACCGCATGCCCCGGATGCACTTTGCCCGGGACAAGAACAAGGGCATTTGGGACATGTCCTTCGGTACCGACGAATTTTTGGAATTGTGCGAGCTTTGCGGCCTGGAACCGGTTCTGGTGGCCAACGTGGCAACCGGCACGGTGGACGAATTCCGTTCCTGGTTTGAATACTGCAATGCCCCGGTGGAAACCAAATTCGGCGCCATGCGGGCCGCCAACGGCCATCCCAAACCCTACAACGTAAAAATGTGGGGCATTGGCAACACCGACGAAAACACCTGGAAGCTGGCTTACAATCCCCTGATCTATGCCGGTGACTACCTGCGCTTCGTTTCCGCCCTGGACGGCAACTTCACCGCCGCCGACACCGACGAAAATCTGGAGGAATGTACCCTCATCGGCCTTGGGTTCAGCATTCGCCACGGTCACCACGACTGGCCCGGCAAGGTGATGGACCTGGTCACCAACAACGGCGAACTGCCGGGGCCCGACATGCTTTCGGTGCACCACTACCTGGGGAGCATGAAGGACAATAAGTGCGGGAATGCGGTGGATTACACCGACGAGGAGTATCACTACCTGCTGGACAGCCTGGTAAAGTACCAGGAGGACATCGATTTCCACCGGGGCATCATCCGTGACCACGCCTGCCCGAAAAAGCCCACCTACATTTCCTTCGACGAATGGGGCACCTGGCACGACGAAGACCGGATCGAAAAGGGCACCCATCAGCGCCAGACCATGCGGGATGCCGTGTTTGCCGCCATGGCCCTGCACATTTTCTACCGCAATGCCGACGTTGTGAAGATGGCCATGCAGACCCAGCTTTGCAACCTGAACGAAAGCTTATTTGACGTGGACGGGGAACATTTTGTGAAAACCCCCACCTTCTGGGTGATGAAGCTCTTCAAGGAGCACCTGGAACAGGATCTTCTGGAGGGCGCCTTCACCACCGGGGATGGTATCGACGCCCTGGCATCGGTCAGCGCCGACGGAAACCGGGTCACCCTCACCGCCGCCAACCGGAAGCTTTACGATTCTGCCACCCTCACCCTTTCCCCGGAGCTCGCGGAAATGGGCATCGTCATGTCGGATATGGTTTGGGCCGAAAACGTCCGGGCATGGAATTCCCCCGACCACCCGGCGGAGATCACAGAACACCCCTTCGCCGCCACCTCCCCGGAAATCACCCTGCCGCCCCATTCGGTGATCCGGATGGTGTTTGAGAAATAAGTCCCATCCCGCCGGCAACATTTTGGAACAAGGAGATACCATCCATGAATAATATCCATACCCTTTCGGTCGATTTCGGCACGCTTCGCGGCGCCTTCAAACCCATGCATGGCATTGGTCAGCCCCCCATGACCGGGCTTTCCAATTCCATGTTCCACTACCTGACCCGGGCGGGCATCCCCTACTCCCGCCTCCACGACGTGGGCGGTTGGATGGGGGGCGGCCTTTACGTGGACATTCCCAACCTGTTCCGGGATTTTGATGCCGACGAAACCGATCCTGCCTCCTACGACTTTGCCTTCACCGACAAGATCATCACCGGTCTTGTGGAAGCGGGATGCGAGCCCTACTTTCGACTGGGGGTCACCATTGAAAACGCCCACATGCTGAGATCCTACCGCATTCATCCGCCCAAAGATTTTGCCAAATGGGCAAGAATTTGTGAGCACGTGATCCGCCATTATACCGAAGGCTGGGCGGATGGTTTCACCTACCCCATCACCTACTGGGAGATCTGGAACGAGCCCGACGATTGCTACAAAAACGAAACCTCCGCCATGTGGAAGGGCACCCCGGAGGAATACTTTGCCCTCTATTCGGTGGCTGCCCGCCACCTGAAGGCCTGTTTTGGGGACAGGATCAAGGTGGGCGGTTACGGTCACTGCGGGGTGTATGAATACCAAAAGGACCCGCATCTCACCGGCATCGACGGAGAAGACCGCTACATTTACGACTTCACCATCTCTTTCCTGCACGGCTTCCTGAAGTACCAGCGGGAAACCGGCGCCCCCATCGACTTCTTCTCCTGGCACGTGTACGACAACTGCCACGCAAGCACCCGGGAGGATTTCCGGGTGATCGGGGAGCACGCCGCCTACGTCCGCCGGATTCTGGATCACTACGGCTACACCGAAACCGAGCATCACCTGAACGAGTGGAATCTGTTCACCGACGTGCGGCACCGGGACGATCCCCAGGGGGCCGCCAAAACCCTGGGCTTCATGCTGATGATGCAGGATACCTCCACCGATTTGATGTGCTTTTATGACGGAGGGCTCGGCTTCAGCCCCTATCGGTGCCTGATCAACCCGGATACCGGATACCCTTACCGCACCTACTACACCTTCATGATGTACGACTCGCTTTACCGCCTGGGGAATGCGGCGGAATCGTTCTGTTCCCATCCGGGCGTCCTGACCCAGGCGGCGATCGATGGGAAAAAGGCGGTGATCGTAGCCGCCAATCCCACCGGGGAGTCGATCACCCTCTCCCCTGAAATTGCAGGCTTCGCCCCCACCGACGTACAGATCCTCCGCATCGACGAAGAAAACCGCTACACCCTCACGGGAGAAGCGCTGGGTCCCATTCCGCTCCCTCCCTACGCCTGCGTGGAGATCAAACTCTGGTCGTGAT
>JAFYNU010000098.1 GCA_017547975.1 Clostridia bacterium | reverse complement strand
GGGCTGGCTGGAGACCGCCAGGGTCATTTCGGTTCCGTCGGTACGGAAGGCCAGCCGAACCCCGGCGGGACAGTTCACGTTGTTATTGTCAATGGCGGTTTCCTCGGCGGGGGTGAAGCGGTGGAAGACGAAGCCCTGCTCCCCCTCCTCCACCCACTCGGCGCCGCAGGTAATTTTCTTGATCAAGTCAAGGTTCAATTCCATATTCTCTCACTTTCCCAGGGTGCGGATCATCCGGCTTTCCACCCGGGCGGGGTCGTCCTCGCGGTAAACGAAGAGCCGGCCGCCCCGGCGCTCATCCACCCCGTAACAGCGGTAGCCCACGCAGGCGTCCCAGAAGAGGCGGATGCCCAGATACTCGGCTTCAAAATCGTTCATATGGGTGTGGCCGCAGCAGATGGCACGCACGTCCCCCCGTTGGAGAAGCAGGCTGTAAAGCCCCGGATTCAGGGCCATGCCCCCCAATTCTTCCTCATAATGCCCCTCTTTCACGCAAAGCTCGGGATTTTTCTGGGCGGTGACGTATTCCCAGGGGGCAATGTGCATGCAAAGGAGCCCCGGCACCTTTTTCCCCGCCGCCTGCTCCAGTTCCACCGATCTATCCCGGTACCATGCCAGCTGATCGAAATACAACATCCCCCACTCCCCGGTGGGATTGGGCCGATTGGGCAGATGGGTTGCCTTTCGCATACTGCCCCCGATCCATTCGTCAAGGCTTTCCACCGCGTGGTTGGTATCCAGCCCCCACACCGCCAGGGCGATTTCCCCCTTTTGGTTTTTGACGGGCAGGACGAAGTTGGTTTTCCCGTGAACCTCATCCCCGGTGTGGGAGGAAATATTCATGGGATAGGCTTCGTAAAGGGCCTGGTGCCGGTCGGCATCCAGCTCCACATCGTGGTCGTGGTTGCCGAACACGTGGGCCCAGGGGATTTTCCGTTCCTCCAGGGGCTTGGTAAAGACCTCCAGGAAATTTTTCAGGTCCTCCTCCCCTTCGATTTCGGGGCCGTAGCAATTGTCGCCCCCCAGGATCACCAGGTCGGGGTCGGCCTCCTCCAGAAGCACCTCCACCGAACGCAGGGAGCGGGGATCGTAGTGGGCCGATTCCTGCAGGTCGGACATCATCAAAACCCGGAAGCTACCGTCGGAGCGGAATTTCAATTCATGTTTCGGAGTGGGAATCATATTTGTTTCTCCTTTTTCGGCGAAATTTCATTAAAGAGGGTGAAGCCCAGGATCAGGATGCCCCCCAGAATCTGCCAGGGGCCGATCCCTTCCCCAAGCACCGCCACCGAAATCACCACCGCCACCAGGGGGTCCACGTAGCTCAAAATGGCGGCCTGCTGACCGGAAAGGTCCTTCAGGGCGGTAAAATACAGGCAATAGGAAATCCCGGTGTGCACCAAACCCACGGTGAGCAGGTTCACCCAGCCCAGGGCGCCCATGCCCCCCAGGGTGATGCCGCCGCCAAGCAGTACGTAGGGAGTCAATACGGCAATGGCCGCCAGGAATTGCAGAAAGGTCCGGTGGATGCCATCCACCGACTTGATGAATTTGTTCATCAGAACCACCGTTGCGTAAAGCACCGCCGCCCCAAGGGCGAAGAGGATGCCGATGAAGGCCTGTCCTCCCCCAAGGCTCCCCACCCCGGTGATCAGCACGATGCCCAGGGTGGACATGACGAAGCACAGGATTCCCTTAACTCCCAGCTTTTCCCGGAACAGGATGGGACTTGCGATGGTCACCAGCACCGGGGCAAAATAATAGCACAGGGTGGCGGTGGAGACGGTGGTATAACGGTAGGCTTCGAACAGCAGGATCCAGTTGAACCCCATGGCCGCCCCCGAAAGGAGCAGGAGCGGAATGCCCCAGCCGATTGTTTTGAAGGGGATCCTTTGCCCGGTGGCAAGCAGAAATCCCCCGATCAGCAGGGCCGCCAACACCGCCCGATAGAGGGCCAGCTCCCCGGAGGTCACCGGGATGTTGCGCACAAAGGGTCCCAGGGTGCCGAATACCGCCATGGAAAGCACCACCGCCAGCCTGGGGTCGAGCTTGTATCGTTTCATACCTCTCCCACCGCCTTTCCGCGGATGAAGCGGGCGATGATGTTCCGGTCGTCCCCGGTGTAGGAGAAGCGTTCCAGCCGGTCGGCGGGGGACATGGTCTGCCAGCCATCCTCCACCCCGTCAATCACCAATGCGTCGAAATCGTATCCCTCCTCGAAGGAGCCCACCCTGCCAAACAGTTCTCCCGAGGCCTTGGTGGCCATGTAAAAGGCGGTGTGGAAGGGCACCGATTTGTTTCCCTCCGGCTCGTAAAATTCCTTCAATTTGGATAGCTGTACCGTCCGGGCCACCTGCTTGTAGATGGCAAGGCCGTGCCCGGCCCCCACGTCGCTTCCCAGAGTCACCCGCACCCCATCCCCCATCAGGGCGGCGGCGGGCATGATGCCGGCGATGACGTTGTTGGTGGCGTCGGGGCAATGGACGGTGGTGGCCCCCACCCGCTTGATAACCGCAAGATCCCCGGGGGTGGGGAAAATGGTGTGGGCAAAGATGACGGGACCGTTTTCCAGAAGACCCGCCTTTTCGTAAATTTCCGCATCCGACCCGCATTCGGGGAAGAGCCGCAATGCCTCGGCGGCCTCCCATCTCGATTCCACCAGGTGGGTCTGCATCCCCACCCCGTATGTTTGCCCAAGCTTACCCAGCCCCATCAGCTGTTCCCGGCTGCAGGTGGGGGCAAAGCGAGGGGTCAGGATGGGCTTCACCCGGCCGTTCCCCTGGTGGTCATAAAGAAACCGCTGGGTTTCCGCCAGGGAATCGGCGGTGTCCTCGGTCAGGTAGCCGGGGGCACCCCGGTCCATGCTGACCTTGCCCACGTAGGCTGAAAGGTTACGTTTTTCCAGCTCTTCCATCAAAATCCCGGTTGCCACCCGGTGGATGGTGCCAAAGACCACGGCGTGGAGGGTGCCTTGCTTCACCAGGTCGTCGGCGAAGGCGGTGTATACCGCCTCGGCGTAGGCACGGCTATGAAATTTTGCCTCCTCCGGGAAGGTTTGGGTGGCCAGCCAATCGGAAAGCAGGAGATCCATTTTGGTGCCCCGCATGGCGTATTGGGGGGCGTGCACGTGCAGGTCGGTGAAGGCGGGAATGATCAGCCCCCGGCCGTAGTCGGTCACCGGCAGATCCCGGAATGCTTCGGGAAGTTGGTGGTAAATTCCCGCCACCTTGCCATTTTCCACCCCGATCCAGGCATTTTCGTGGATTTCAAAGGCCTCCGGCCCCCTGGTATATACGATATCTCCGTGGTACAGTTTCATGAGCTTCTCTCTTTCGCCTTGGTTTTCCTCCACAGTATACCACAAAATCCAAAATAATCAAGGAATATTGAAGTCGCGTGGATTTTGTGATATGATAATGGGGAGAAACCCCAAAGGAGGAAATACCCTTATGACCATATACGAAGAAACCCTTTCCCTGACCCGGGAGCTTTTGGAAAAGGCCAATTTGAAGCCCGGCCGCATCCTTGTGGTGGGCTGTTCCACAAGCGAGGTTCTGGGATCCCGGATCGGCTCCAATTCCAGCCCCGAAACCGCCGGGGAAATCTTTCGCGGACTTTCCGACGCAACCCGGGAAAAGGGCGTATTCCTGGCCATACAGTGCTGTGAGCATTTGAACCGGGCCATCATCACCGAGCGGGCCGCCTTTCCCGGCGGGGAGGAGGTCAACGTCATTCCCCAGCCCAAGGCCGGCGGTTCCCTTGCCACCTGCGCCTGGCAGGGCTTCACCGATCCCATCGCCCTGGAATCGATCAAGGCCGACGCCGGGCTGGATATCGGCCTCACCCTCATCGGCATGCACCTGAAACCGGTGGCGGTCCCCCTGCGTCTTTCGAAAAACAAGCTTGGGGAAGCCCTCATCGTGGCTGCCCGCACCCGCCCCAAATTCATCGGCGGCATCCGGGCCGTCTACGACCAGGAAAAACTGTAAACAAACTCGCCTCCCGGAAATCGGGAGGCGATTTTGTTTTTATTTTACAGTCACGCGGATCCTGTTTTCGGTCAGGCAGTTTTCGCCGATGAAGATATCGAATTCCCCGGCTTCCAGGATGAAACTGCCGTCCTCCAGGTAGTAGCCCAGGTCGGCCTTGCCCAGGGTGAAGGTGACGGTCTTCTCCTCCCCGGCTTCCAGGGCAAGCTTTTTGTGCCCGCGGAGGGAGCGCAGAGGACGGATGCGGCTGCCGAAGAGGTCCCGGACGTAAAGCTGGGGCACGGCGACCCCCGCCCCGTCGCCCACATTCTTCACCTGCACCGCAAGGTCGAAGGTCTTGCCGGCCTCCAGGTCGGCGGCGGATACCTCGGTTTCGGCGGTGATTTCCGAAATTTCAAATTCGGTGTAGCTCAGACCGTAGCCGAAGGGATAGTTGGGGGTGCCGGTGGCGTCGCAGTAGTTGGACAGGGCGGGCACCATATCCCCATAGTAGCCGTTGATCTTCCGGGAACCGGGCAGGGCGTTATAGTAAAGGGGAAGCTGACCCTGGTGATAAGGCAGGGTGAAGGGCAGGCGGCCCTCCGGCTGGGCATCCCCCGCCAGAATGGCGGCAATGGCCTCCGCCGCCCGGGTACCGCCGTGACCGGCGTACAGGATGGCGTCGAAGAGGCGGTCGTATTCCCCGAAGGAGATGGGACGGGCAAAGCAGAAGACACCGATGACCGGCTTGCCAAGCTTTTTGAGCCTTTCCACCACTGCCAGCTGGTCCGCCGGGATGCCGATATCCACCAGGGCGGTGGCTTCGCCGGTGACCTTCCGGGTCTCCCCAAGCATCACCACGCAGGCTTCCAGGTTGTCCCGGTAGAGGGTGCGGTAATCGGCTTCCCCAAGGGGAATCAGGTCAAATTTTTCCGCCAGCGCGTCGGCGGCGTCACGGGAGAGGGCGGGGTCAAAGTCCAGCGCCCAGGTACCCACCAGGTCGGACCCGCACCGGGCCATGGGACCCGCAATGCCGATCCTGGCGCCCTTCTTCAGGGGCAGGAGCTTCTTTTCGTTTTTCAGGAGGACGATGGATTTTTCGGCCATTTTCTGTGCCATATCCATGTGTTTTTCCAGGTCGTAGGGCTGATCGTCAATATAGGGATTGGCAAAGAGGCCGTAGCGGAGCTTGGTTTCCAGAATGCGCAGGACGGCGGTATCCAGTTCCTCCACCGAAAGCTTTCCTTCGGTCACCAGTTCCCCCACGTAGTCCAGGAAGTAGTTGTCCATCATATCCATATCCACTCCGGCGGCAAGGGAGAGCCGGGCGGCTTCAGCGGGGCTTTCGGCAAAGCCGGAGAAGAGGTGCATCTGGGCAATGGCTTCCCAGTCGCTGACCACAAAGCCCTCGAAGCCCATCTGGTCCCGCAGGTAGCCGGTCATGACCCGCTTATCCCCGGTGGTGGGAATACCGTTGATTTCGTTGAAGGAGGACATCACCGTGGCGCATCCCGCGTCCACCGCCGCCCGGAAGGCGGGCAGGTAGTAGTTTTGCATGGCGTAGTCGGAAATTTCGGTGTGGTTGTAGTCCCGTCCCCCTTCGCTGGCACCGTAGCCAACGAAGTGCTTGGCGCAGGCCAGCATGGCTCTGGGGGCTGCGGGGTCGGCGGTCTGAACGCCCTTCACAACTGCCTTTGCCATTTCGCCCCCCAGGTAGGGATCCTCCCCGGTACCCTCCACAATGCGGCCCCAGCGGTGTTCCCGGTACATATCCAGCATGGGGGTGAAGGTCCATTTGACCCCGTCGTTGATGGCTTCTTCCCGGATGGCGTCGTAGCTTTTTTCAATATAGTCAAAATCCCAGGATGCGGTCATGGTCAGGGGGACCGGGAAGGCCACCCGGTGACCGTGGATGACGTCCCGGCCAAAGAGGATGGGGATTTTGTTTCCGGTTTCCTCCAGGGCGATCTTCTGGAGGGTGTTGATGGCTTCCCTGGACACGGCGTTTTGCTGGTCCACCCCGCCCAGGGCGGAGCCGCACAGAATCAGGGAACCGGGCTGAATCTTATGAATGACCTCCCGCATTTCCTCCACCGGCTGTCCGGTGTAGGAAACCTGGGTGATCTGCCCAAGCTTTTCCGAAAGGCTCATATTGGCCAGAATTTCTCTGGCTTTTGCTTTGATATCCATATATTTCCCTCCAAAATATTAGTCGATGATTACCCGGCGGCGGTAGAGATCGTCGTGATCGTAGCCGTAGCCCCGTCCGTGTTCAAGCCCCTTGCGGGGGTAGTAGATGTAGAATTCCTTCCCGACGACGTTCATGTCGTCACTGCAATCCCCGTCGACCGACATGAAGAAGGAGTAGGGTTGCATAAACAGATTTTCCTCCCCCACGTCGTCCACCACCAGCCACTCGTCAAAGTGCTCGCAGTCGGGGGACAGGAAGAGCAGGAGCTTCCCTTCCCCATTGGTCTGGGCGGTGAGCAGATAGCGGTCCAGGGCCTTGCAATAGACCCCCTTGGCATGGGTATCGGGGCGGAAGCCGGTTTGGGGCAGGACGTTGGCCCCGGTGCCCTTCATGGCGTCGGTTTCCCACATGCCGTTGCCGGTGTACTTTTTCACGGTGGGAAGCTTTTCCGCCAGCAGAGCGTCGTGGGTTTCGTCGATTCTCATGCGGGCTCCGCTGACCCGGTAGACTCCCTGGGCATCGGCGTCGTTGAAGTAGATGTAGAAGAAGCCGTCCCGCACCAAAAGGGGACAGCCCCCCATGTTGGCCATGAAGCTTCCCCCGTTGAGCACGTTGGAGCAAACGTCCCCCAAATACTTCCAGCTTTCCCCGTTGTCCCTCGAAACCGCAAGCCCCATGAAGAAGCAGTTGCCGAAATTGGGATCGGTACGGCTGATCATCTCCCGATGGCAGAAGCCCGCCATGAGCCCGTCCTCAAACTTGTAGGCACTCATGATCCAGACCCCCGCCGGCCACAGATCCAGGTAACCGTTGTTGTCCATTTCGTAGAGTTCGGACTTTTGGTAGATGTTTTCGGCAGCCCCGATGAACTTGTGGAAGTAGGGTTCTTCGCACAGGCTGGTATTCAGGAATTTCCAGCTGCCGTCGGGATTTTTGATGGGGACAAACTGGGCGTCCAGGGTGTAATCAAAATCGGCGTCGGCCCGTACCAGCTCGGCCTCCCCAATGTGGATTCGGTGTTTCACCTGTTCCATGGGTTTCTCCTTTTCTCTTAGGTCTCTGCCCATTATATCACACCCAACAGGGCTTTGTCACCCGATTCGGTGAAAAAAATCCCCATTCCGGCATCCCACAGCAAAAAAACGCGGAAAAACTGCCGCCGATCCCCCCTTTCCTCCTGTGATTTTTCTTGGCAACAGGGTCCCCATCTGCTATAATAGAGAAAACACCGTTTTTCGGGAGGGATGCTTATGACACTTTTTGCCCCCGCCTACTACCCCCGTTTTGCCTGCATTGCCTCGGCCTGCCGCCACAGCTGTTGTGTGGGCTGGGAGATCGATATTGACCCATCCGCCCACGCCCGCTACCAAACCATGGAGGATATCCGGGGAAGCATCGCGGAGGACGACCCGCCCCACTTCCGCCTGGGGGAAGGCGACCGCTGTCCCCACCTGGACGAGAAGGGTCTTTGCTGCATCATCCTCCGCCACGGGGAGGATGCCCTGTGCGAAATTTGCCGGGAGCACCCCCGGTTTTACCACGTTACCTCCCGGGGGATGGAGGTGGGACTGGGCATGTCCTGCGAGGAAGCCTGCCGCATCATCCTGGAAAGCGACGATTTTGATGAAGTCCTCCCGGTGGGGCAGACGGATGGCACCCCCAAGAAGGCGGAATTCGATCCCCTCCCCTATCGGGACTATCTTTACTCGATTTTGAAAACCCGGGAATTCTCCTACCCGGAACGGCTTTCCTACATCGCCGACAGTTTCGGCATCACCACCACCCTTCATTCCGATGGGGTATGGCAGGGGGTATTTGCCGGTCTGGAATATTTGAACCGGGAGCACAAAGCCCTCTTCGCCGCCTATTCCTCCGCCCCCGCCACCCCGGACGAATTGATTCCCGCCCTCACCCGGGCCCTGGCTTACTTCATTTTCCGTCACCTCTCCCCGGCTGACAGCACCGACGAAATGCTGGCCGGGCTGGGTCTTGCCATGCTTTGCGAACGGCTCCTTTGCAGTATGGTGATTCATAACCCCAATCTTGATATTTTTGACGCCGCCCGCATCCTCTCGGAGGAAATCGAGTATTCCGAGGAGAACACCGAAGCCCTGAAGGAGATGTTTTACGAATCGATCTCCGCCACGTAACGGCGGTACCAGGGTCCAGGTTCGCACCCGCTCCGTAGGCTCCCCTTGTCAGGGGAGCTGTCAAAAATCAAAGATTTTTGACTGAGGGGTAGTCCTTGGGAAGATACGGAAGATCGTCGTAGGGACAGGCGTCCCCGACTGTCCCCTTTTCGTTGCATTGGGACTCTAACCGTAGGGGACGGGTCTACCGTCCCGCCGTCGCGGCATTACCGCGGCGGGAGTAAACCCCCGCCCTACTATCCACTATTCACTATTTTCTCTCCCTCCGGGTTTGCGGATTTCCG
>JAFYNU010000007.1 GCA_017547975.1 Clostridia bacterium | reverse complement strand
GTACGAACCCTACCTGATGCAACTCGGCTTCCTGAACCGTACGCCCCGCGGCAGATGTGCCACCCCGGCGGCTTATCAGCACCTGGGAATCCCCATGGGAAACCGGGACGATGGCGGCCAGCTGTCCTTCGACTTTGGAAAACGGTAAATGAAAAAAACGAGCAAGCATGTGCTTGCTCGTTTTTCGTTACCAGTCGTAGTCGGAGGGATCCTTTTCCCGTATGCAGAAAATGGAGACCGCAAGGCCTGCCGCAAACAGCACCAGAAGACCGCCGAAAATCCAGATTCTGGTCTGGATGGACTTTGCTTCGGCTTCCAAAGTCTCACTGGTTTCGCCGGAGACGTTGGTGGCGGCGGTAAGGGAAAGGAAGGTGGTCTCGGTGAAGGAAACGGGTGAAGAAACCGTTACAACGCCATTTTCCAGCGTAGGCGTGACGGAGGATGCCGCCGCCTCATCTCCGGGAAGGGTCAGTTGCAGGATAACCTGGCTATCGGTGATCGATTGGGTGATATATTGGGCCAGACTGGCGGGGAAATGGTCCAGCGACATGGCGGAAAGGAAGCCGGCCGCATCCAGCGTTACCTCCGCCCGGTAGCCGCTGAAGTGATTCCCGGGAACCGCCTGCATGTTGACCTCGGTAAAGGGGGTCAGCGCTTCGTTTGTCAGGATGGTTTCCAATTCCCGGAAGGCTTCTTCGGGGGTTGCGGCAGGGCGCACCATGCGCATATCCAAATCGGCGGTTACCCTGGTAATCGTTTTATGAACTTCAAATCCGAGTTCGTTTTCAAAATGGTCCGCAATGGCAATGAATCCCTGGCGAATTTCCTCCTTCATATCATCGGTGGCACCCGACCAATCGGCCTGGAGAGCGAGGGAAAGAAAGGCATTGTTTTCGCCGTCCACACCGCAGGAAATGTTGCCGGTGGCACAGGAGCAAAGGAGCAGGGGGAGAATCAACAAAAGGATAAAAATCTTTTTCATGGCTACTCCTCCTTAAAATGTGTAGGTTAAGGGATCGGAAAGGTACATGCTCCCGTCGGGACAGACAACGGTAACCTGGAAGACCTTGGTTCCCCGATCCAGTTCATCATACCAATAATGCACCATATCGCCGGTAACCCGGACGTAGTTGCCAATGATTCCCTCGGCTTCTTCCTCCTGTGTAACCGTGCGAATGGGGTAGAGGGAATCTTTGTAGTTATCCGGGTCGTAGCATACCAGAGTGTAGACGGCGTCTTCTCCGTAGACCTTGTCCCAACGGATGGTATAGTGGGTGAAGCTTTTGGAACCGGTAACCAGATTGTAGTGACTGGTGTCTTTCTCAATGGAAAGGGTCAATTCTTTCGGGGCAAAGGAGGGAGCGGGTTCATCAATAAAGCTGTAAAACAGTTCCGCAAGGCCGGGAACCTGGCTTGCCATGGGGAGCATCAGGTTTTCCTGTACGTCAATGTTACGATAGGGGAAGGTGTCTCCTTCTGTACCGCCTAACAAATCCCGCACGTCACAATAATTGCCGGTATGCCGGGTGGTGGGGGAACCCATCAGCACCACGTAATCCTCGGCGGCAATTTCGAAATAGTACCAATGGTGATTGCGCCAATAATCCTGGTCGGAAATACCGGAGGTACGGATGCGGCTGGAATCCGCACAACGGAGCTGGGCATAGGGGGTACCGATAAAAAGATCTCCGATCATGTGGAAAAAGGTATAATGGTGGCCGTATTCGTGGCTGAGAGAATCAGCTTGAAGGGCAACGGTATTCTGTTCGTCCCCGTTATAAAGGGTAATCACGCCGCATGTCCGGTAAAAGGCAAAGACGTCTTCCCGGGGGAAACAGGGGAAGGGAAGACCAAAGGAAAAGGTGGTTGCATGATCCTCGTAGAAAGCGGCGGCATTTTCGTCCGCCTGGGGTAAAACGATAACCTGGGAAAGGTAATTGAACTCTTCTCCGTGTTTGTTGAGGAGCAATTCGGCATACAGGTCGGCAAGCTTGGCTTGATCCCAGGATTTCGACTGACTTCGGAACAGGATCCCTTCCGGAGAAGTAAACTGAGCAACGTCGTCGGTTTCTTCGGCTTCTTCCTTTTGGGCTGCCCAAAGATCCAGGGCGGCCTGGTTCACAAACTGCACCTGGGGCGGAGCTTCAAGGGCTTGATGAAAGGTTTCTTCTTCCAAAATGAGGGCCTCCAGCCGACCCCGAACTCCGGAAAGCGAGACGATGGTGAAAATAAGCAAAGCAAGGGAAATGGCACTGAGTGCCGAAAAAACAATGATCAGGATCTTTTTCATGAAAAGGAACCTCCTTCCCTACGCAAATTGTAACATGGTTCGACCTGAATGGCAAGTGAAACTTTTCCATATCAAAAAGGAGCATGCGAGGCCTGCTCATTCCTGAATGAATCAATCGATGAAGGATAGGAAAGCATCGGGGAACAGCTCGTATTCCACGGCGGATTGCGGAATCCCGAGCTGATCGGTCCAGCTGTTTTCCAAAATTCGGATTTTACGGAAGCCCAGGCTTTCGTAAACGTGCTGGGCCCGGGTGTTTTTTAATTTGGTGTCCAAAAAGATCCTTTGGTAGTTACAATCGCAAAACAGAGATGAAATCAGCATAGAAAGATATTTCCGTCCAAGACCCTTTTCCTGCTTGGCGGCATCGCATATCTTAATGCCGATTTCCGCCGTGCCATTTCCCAAATTCCGATAGCTCATTTCGCCAATGGGGGTATCCGAAAGCTCCAGAATCAACCGACGGCGGGTGTCGTCCCGGTCGGTGGAGATATCGGCGGCGATTTTTTCGGGAGTGGTACCAAGCCCAAGCGGGAATCCGGCGTGGGCCATGACCGCTCCGTCGTTCCACCAGGCGGCCAGGGTGGGGGCGTCGGCGGCGGTGGCGTTTCGAATGGTGAGATTTTGATGAGTTAAAAGCATAAATCCTCCGATAAAAAAGAGCCGCAACCGCGGCTCTTTTGAGTTTTTTAATACTTGGGGGCAACGCCCGTAATCTTTTCGGTCAGGTCGAAGAAGAGCTTGTCCCGCTCGATGTAGTCCACGTAGCAGATCAAATGCCGGGAGGCATCGATGGCGTAGTGACCGTCGTATTCGGGAATGGGGGCGGGGATCAGACGGGTGCGCATAAATCCCTCGCCGGCCAT
>JAFYNU010000097.1 GCA_017547975.1 Clostridia bacterium | reverse complement strand
CCCCGGGCTCCCCATATCTACGTGGGATTCCCCAGCCGTTACCAGTACCGCACTGAATGGAACGGCAGTTTTGAGGAGCTTTGCGGCAAGGAGCGCCGGCTTTATCGAAATACCTTCCACCCCCGCTATGGGCAAACCATCACCGACTGCGTTTTCATTGCCTCCCGGGATGGACAAAAATTCACTCGCTACGACGAAGCCTTCATGCGGCCCGAAGCCGAAAGCCCCTACAACTGGCTCTACGGGGATTGCTATCCCGCCCGGGGCATTCTGGAAACCCCCAACATGATGCCCGGGGGTGACCCGGAGCTTTCCCTCCTGGTCTTCGAAAAGCATTGGTCCGGGGAGGGGAGCGAGCTTTATCGCTACTCCCTGCGTCGGGATGGCTTCGTATCCCTCCACGCGGGGGGCAAAGCAGAGAAAATCGAAACCAAGCCC
Source organism: Clostridia bacterium (assembly GCA_017547975.1). GTDB lineage: Bacteria > Bacillota > Clostridia > Oscillospirales > QAMX01 > RUG11797. The sequence continues at coordinate 3,585 of JAFYNU010000097.1, read as the reverse complement.
TTTGTGTATGAGGGGAAGGAGCTTCGCATCAATTTTGCCACCTCTGCCCGGGGTTACGTCCGATTCACCCTGGTGGACGGGGATGGACGGGAATTTGCAAGCGAAGAGACCTTCGGCAACAAAACCGACCGACGGGTACATTTTATGGATGAGGAAGCGGTGGCAAGGCTTGCAGGAAAGCCGGTGGTGTTGAAAGCTGAGCTTTTGGATGCCGACCTTTACGCCATTTGTTTTCAATGAGGAATACAGTTTATGAAAAAAATCGGAAGAGAAAAGCTTTTTATTAAAACCGGCCCCCAAAATCCCCGAAATGGGGAGGGGACCTTTACCCGGCTGCCGGATGGGCGGATTTTATTTGGCTACACCGAATACTACGGCACCAGCTGGGATGACCATGCCATTGCCCGAATCTGCGGCATATTTTCGGAGGATGAGGGGGAGACCTGGTCGAACCGGGTAGTCCTTCTGGAAAAGGATGAAAAGGCCGAAAACATCATGTCCCCCAGCCTGTTTGTTATGAAAAACGGGGAATTGGGCATGGTGTACCTGCGCAAAGAATTGGCTCCCGATGGAGAAATGCTCTGCATGCCGCTGTTCCGTTCCTCCTCCGATTGTGGAACGACCTGGTCGGAGGCTGTGTGGCTTACCCGTCAGCCGGGCTTTTACTGCAGTATTAACGATGGGGTGTCGGTCATGGAAAACGGACGGATCTGCGTGCCATATTCGGCTCACGGTTCGGCCTTCCCACAGCCGGAGGGACACCTGATGGCATCCGATGACAACGGCAAAAGCTGGCAGCAACTTAAAATCTATCGTTCCCCCTATGTCGATGAGGTTGGAATTGGGGAGCCTGGTTTTTATGCATTCCCCAATGGGACCCAATGGTCCTGGTTCCGCACCGCCTATGGCAATCAATATCAGTCAATTTCCACGGATGGGGGAAAAACCTGGGGGCCTGTGATTCCCAACTTCTGTTTTACCTCCCCCGATTCCCCCATGCGGGTGAAAAAGATACACGGAAGACCCCATGCCGTCTGGAATCCCCAGGGCTTCAACTGTCTTTCGGAGGCCACCGAGATGTGGCGCAGTCCCAAGCGTACCCCCCTGGTTTTGGCCATTGGTGGAGAAAACGGAGAACACTTTGGCCTGAACGGTACTACTGCCCGAAACGGAGGATTGATTCCCTTCCAAAAGAGCTGCTATCTTCTGGAGGATGACCCTGCCAATAGCTACTGCTATCCCTCCATGCTCGAAACCGGGGACGGTTTTCTGGTGGCCTACTACCACAGCAACGGAGGCGAGATTTGCCTGAACGCTACCAAAATTACCAAAGTATATCTAGAAGAACTGGAAGGGTGAAAACGGGAAGCGAGGCGAGGATATTTGCGTCTCTCCAAACGCGGTCAAACCAGGGATTCCCGCGACCGCCTTCCCATCCGCGGAATAACCGGGATGCTTTTTCCTGTTGAAATATTCTTTCGTTCGTGGTAGAATAAGTAAAAAAATAAGGAGAGAATGGAATGAAACGTATCAAAATTGCATCCCCCCTCTACATTATCCGGGAAGAGTGTGCGAAGGACCTGGCGGGAGTCCTGAAAAAGCTTGCGGAGATCGGCTATGACGGTATCGAATTCCTGGGCTTTTTCGGCCATAGTGCCGCCGAAGTGAAGGCCATGCTGGAGGAAAACGGCCTGGAAGCCCTGGGGAATCACGTACCCTACGCCGAACTGGTGGCTGATGCCGATGGTATCTTCGATTTCCACAAGGCGGTGGGCTGTTCCTACCTGACGGTGGCAGACCTGCCCCTGGATGGATTTGACACCGTATCCGCCAACCTGAAAGTCATTTCCGAAAAGGCCGCTTTGCGGGGGATTCGCCTGCTTTACCACAACCACGACCAGGAACTGATCGAAAAGACCGACGGGGAGGAAAACCTGACCTGGATCATGGAACACACCGATCTCTTCCTGGAGCCCGACCTGGGTTGGATCGAAATCGGCGGGGGTGACCCGGCAGCGTATCTCGAAAAGTATGTTTCCCGGTGCCCGGTGATCCACCTGAAGGATTATTTCACCACCGACCACGCGAAGCTTGGCCGGGTGCGGGACTTTGTGCCCGCCCGGGGCGGCGAAGAACGGGGACATTTCGAATTCCGTCCCACCGGCTACGGGGTATTGAATGTTCCCAAGCTTATGCCCCTTTGCCTGGCTTGCGACCCCGAATGGTTCGTCATGGATCACGACCTGGCTTACGAACGGGATAGCTTTGACGATCTGAAACTCAGTCTGGACTATACCCGGAACCTGCTTGCCATACAGAAGTAAACGCAAAAAACAGAATCCCGACCGGGCACCGGTCGGGATTTTTGTTGGAGAAATAAATGATGAAGTCAGGGTTTTTCCTCCCGGGCTGACATGGGCAGCCATTCTTCCCGGACAATCAAGGAAAGTGTTTTTCCGTCGGCGGTCTCGAAGACACCTTTTTCTACCTCCACCAGCATCAAATACTTTCGCACTTCCATACTCATGAGACCTTCGGAATAGTAGGTGTGGAGAAGAAGCTCACATTGATTCTTTTCCGGATCCTGAGTCAGGGTTTGAATCTCCGGGGTAATGCCGGTGCCGGTATCGTAAACCATGATCAGGTCGTGGGTTTCAAAATATCGGTTACAATCGGTCTTTGGATACTCTTCCAGAAAGGGAACGTAGCGATGCTGACCTTCCGCGTCGTATATGGTAACGTGTAGCAGCTCTGTGTAGGGGGAGGAAAACAGCTCTTCTGCGGAGCAGAAAATACGGGCCCGGCAGTCCAGGTCGGCGCCGTTGGGATCCGGAAAGCGGTCAAAGCCGGATTCCCCCAGCACCTCGATCGGGTCTTTTTCCGTTCCCAACCCAAAGGAAGGATCGAGATAGGTGACCTCTATGGGGATCTGCCTGGGGAAAATGGGTTCGGACTCTAAAAGAGCTTCGCTTTCAGGCGGCGAGACCGGCTTCTCCGGGGCGGGGGTAGTGCGGCATCCCGAAAGAAGCAGGGTGATGAGCAGGAAGACGATAAAGAGAGGGTGTTTCATAGGGCACTCCTTTCTTTGGAGTTTTCTTTATTAGGTAAGATACATGCATATTGGTTCTCGGTCCCATTGTAACATAAGAGGTAAAAACTGTCAATTAAATGGGGGAAAATGTGTAAAAACGGTGATGAAATCGTAATAATTATACGGGAAAAGAGCTGAGATGGGGAAGAGGGAAGTACCATGAAAATATTTTCGGTAAAAGCCAGAATTTCCCTTGACAAATTCAGGGGAGCGTGGTAATATATCTATAGTTAGCGGAGGCTAATTTATTTTTGGTCTATCAGTTAGCATTGGCTAATTAAATCCTACGAATCAGGAGTTTTTTATGATATTGCGTGAGGCACTGGAAGGAAAAGAATATATTATCCTGGGAATTGAAACTGAGGACGAAGAACTGGACGCTTTTCTGTTTTCCCTGGGTTGTTATGCAGGGGAACCCATTACGGTGGTTTCCCATCGCAAGGCGGGATCGGTCATTTCGGTGAAAGATGCCAGATACAGCATTGATAACCAAT
>JAFYNU010000096.1 GCA_017547975.1 Clostridia bacterium | reverse complement strand
TGTAGCGATCGATAAATGCCTGGCTCTTTTCGGGAGATACCGTACTTCCCGTGGGAACCTTCGCCTGAAGGTTATAGATGGAATAGGCTTCGTCCCCGCAGAGAACGTATTTCTGTCCCGCCCGGATGACCTCCACCACTGAGGAGCCCTTGTGGTGGCCGCCAATGGTCACCGCCGTGACGTCCTCATCCAGGGAGCAGGTTGCTCCGTAGAGGTGCACCGGGACCCCCTCCGGAAGGAACTGCCGCCCCTCCGGGTAGGCCTCCCTTTGCATGTGGATGGCGGCCTCAGGGAATCGGAACACCCCCTGGGCATGGTCGTGGTGGGCATGGGTCAGAAGCACATCGGTAATATCCTCCTGCTTGTAACCTAGCTCATCCAAAACATCCACGGGCCTTCGGAAATTTTCCATAACGAAGCCCGGCATGGTTTCGCACCCGGCGTCCACCAGGATTCTTTTCCTGTCGGTCACCACCAGGAAGCAGGAAAAGAAGATGGGCACCGCTTTTTCCGGGTCACCCCCGGCAAAGATCCAGCTTTCGGGGATGGTGGTATCCCCGTAACGGATGCGGATGATGTCCTGCACCATGGCTTAATCCACCGTCAGAACAACCTTCCCCACGTTTTCCCCACGGTAGAGGATATCGTGGGCCGCTTCGGCCTCGGTAATGGGCAGGACCTTGTAGATGGTGGGCTTCACTTCCCCCGATTCCACCTTGGGCCATACCTTTTCCACCAGCTCCGAGAGAATCCGGGCCTTCACCGCAGGAGTGCGGGAGCGCAGGGTGGAACCGATGATACGGACGTTTCGGACGTAGATATTTTTCAGGTCAATTTCGGGTTTGACCCCCGCCAGGGCGGCGATCATAATCCAGCGGGCCCCGTGGGTGAGGAAATGGATACACTTGCCCATGACGTCGCCGCCAAGGCAGTCGATGGCCACGTCAACCCCGTGCCCATCGGCAAGTTCCTTTTTCAGGACCTCCACAATGTCGGTCTTCCGGGTATTCACCACCACATCGGCCTTCAGGTGGGCGATGGAGGCGGCAATTTCGTCCGAAAGGACAGTGGTTATAACTCTGGCACCAAAGGCCTTTGCCATGGGGATCACCACGCTTGCCAAACCGCTGGCCCCGGCATTCATCAACAGGGTATTGCCCGGCTTCAATCCGCCTTCCATAAAGAGATTCAGGTAGGCGGTGGCAAATGCCTCGGGAATGGCGGCGGCTTCCACCATGGTGCAGTTTTTGGGAACCGGCATGAGCATGTCGTACTTCACGTTGGCGTATTCGGCGTATCCGCCGCCGCCCAGCAGGGCACAGACCTTGTCCCCCACCTTCCAATTCGACTTGACCGCCGCTTCGGGACCCACTTCCACAATGGTACCCGCAATTTCCAGACCCATCCACTCGGGGCAACCCGGGGGCGGGGGGTAGTCCCCTTCCCGTTGCATCAGGTCGGCCCGGTTCAGGGCGGCGGCTTCAATTTTTACCAGACAATCCTCCGGCCCGGTGACGGGATCGGGTACGTCGGCCCAAATGAGACTTCTGTCGTCTTGTACCAGAATAGCTTTCATATTCTTTCTCCTTATTTTTCGTAGCGAACCCGGGGCAGGGCGTTTCTGCCGCCGTCGATCATGATGTTTTCGCCGTTGATGAACTGCCCCTTGTCGGAGGCAATGAAGAGGATCAGGTCAATGATCTCCTGGGGATCGGCGGCACGGCCCAGCATGGTGCGCATGGATGCCATATTGGCCCGGGTCAAAACCGGCCCCGGGGACACGCACACACAGCGGATGCCGTATTTTTCCCCAAACTGGGCAATGGATTTGGTCAAGCCGAACATAAGCCCGCTTTTGGCGGTGGGGTAATCCATACCGTAGCTATCCCCCTCCGCGCCGGTGACCGACCCGATATTGATGATGAGCCCGCTTTTCTGTTCCCGCATCTGCTTGAGAACCGCATGGGCAAAGTAGAAGGGGCCCTTCAAATTCACGTCCAGACCCCAATCGTACACGTCGATGGGCACGTCGGGGAATTCCATGGTGCCATCATTTTGCACCTTGCACATCCGCACGGCTGTACCCCCGGCGAAGTTGGCCATCACGTCGATGCGGCCAAATTCCGCCACGGCCTTATCCCGGGCGGCACAGACCTGATTGTAGTCCCGCACATCGCAATAGATACCCACGGCGCGTCCCACACCCCAGGAATTGATTTCGGCAACCTTTTCCTCCAAAACCGGAAGGTTTACGTCACAAAGTAGGACGTTGCCTCCCTCTTTGGCAAAGTTCTGTGCAAATAACAAGCCCATCCCCGATGCCGCTCCGGTGGAGACGGCGGCTTTTCCGGAAAACTGCATAGCTTTTCTTCCTTTCTATTTCTGCCCCAGGATCTCATCCGGGCTGAATTCCACAACGTCAATTTGATCCACACTGGTTTCGGTGCCGCATTCAAATAAAAGGAACACTTTCCCGCTTTTTTCGTCATAACACATGCTGGAGTAGGCGGCCTGCCGATGGTCGATGGTAACCCCATAGGTCCAGGTAGCCCCCTCGTCCAGGCTGTAATACACACTCATATCTACCCGGTCGGTGGTGCTCCGGGGGTTGGAGAAGAAGAACACCGGCTTCCCCTGCCATTCCACCCGCAAAACCGCCGCATTGCAGCATGGCTCGATCAGGTCGGCGTGCAGGACCTGCTCAACAAAGCTTTCGCCCCCGTCGTAGCTGACCGCTCCCCGGCGCAGACCGTCGTTGAAGTAGGCCCGGGAGTTGTAGTAGATACTGCCGTCGCTCTTTTCCGCCAGGGTACCTTCCCCGGTGCCGGGCTCCACGATACCGCCGGTGACAAAGCTTTCGCCCCGGTCGTCGCTCCATATCACGGTGTTGGCCGACCCGGTTTGCAAATCCTCCCAGGTAACGCAGTCCTTCAGGGAGACCCGGGCGGGCACAACGATGCGGCCCTTGTGGGGGCCATACTGCAGGGTGATCCCACTGCCGCTTCCATGGGTAAAGCCTGCGTTGCCCAAAAGGAAGCCGGAGACGCCTCCGCCAATGGGCTTGACATAAACCTTCCGCTCGGCGAAGGTGACACCGTCGGTGGTTTCCAGCACGTAATCCCCTTCCTTGTCCCCATCCCGGGCTTCCTTGATGGCCGCCAGCCGGTTGCGTTCTTCGGGGCTCATTTCCTTTTTGAATTCGTGAAGTACCACTGCGATCTTTTTGAAAAAGCACATCACCTTGCCGGTGACGCTGTCGCACACGGCGCTGCCGATCATGTAGGACCAGTCGTCCCGATAAGCCACGGTTTTGGCCTCCTCCCACTCGCACCCCGGGCGCTTCACTGCCACCACCAACCGGCTTTCGGCGGCGTTATCCCGGGAGGTGGCCACCCGGATGTTGGCGAAGGCGTACACGGTGCCGTCAGGAGCTGCTACGATGGAGGGAATACGGATGCAATCCTCGCCCTCTCCCCGGAAAAGACGTTGACATTTCATGGTTGTAAACCTCACTATATCCAGAATTGATCGGAATTTCTGCTTCTATTATATCCAAGTTGCCGCAATTTGGCAAGAGGGGCGGAAAGCTTTCTCTTTTCAAACGCCGGGAAATATGATATGATAAAAGGGAGTACAACCCAACCCTCCACGAAAGGAGATTTTATGAACGAGCTATATGACATTTATACCTCTCTGGCCCATGCCGAGGGGATCCTCCTGTATATTGCCTTCACCATCCGTTTCCTATTGCCCATTCTTGCCCTGATCATTCTGGTGCGGTGCGGAAAGTCGCTTCTTTCCGACCACCCGGAGGATGAAATCTGGGGGTATTTGGTGGACGAGGCGGGAAACCGCATTCCCCTGCGGCATTTTGAAAACACCATCGGCAGTGCCGCCTCCAGCGACGTGCCCCTGGAGGACGAGTCGGTGGAATCCCTCCATGCCTTCCTCATCCGGGACGGGCGGGGGGAATGGCTTCTGCACCCGGCAAAGCCCGGCCGGGTGATCCTATGCAATGGGGAGGACTTTGACGAGCCCCTTCCGGTTTATGCCGGGGACCGGCTGACCTTTGGTGCGGTGACGTTGGTCTTTGCCCCCTCCACCGTGGAGGAGGAACAGCGCCAGGCGGTGTCCCGCACCAAGCCCGGCGGGCTGGTGAGTCCGGGTATCACCATGTTTATTCTGACCCAGTTTCAACTGCTCCTGTGCTCGGCCCACTGGATCTCCGCCATGGACGAGCTGAATCTTGCCATCCCCATTTGCTTCGGGGCATTGATCGTCATTTGCTGGTGCTACTATTTCTTCATGCGGGCTCTGCGGCGCATGGGATTTGAAATTGAGATCATGGCGTTTTTCCTGGTGACCATCGGCATGTCGGTGTGTGCCACCTCCACCCCCGGCGAGCTTTACGAGCAGGCGGCCTTTCTGATCGTGGGCCTTTTGGCCTTTTTGATTTTGGGCTGGTTCCTGCGGGATTTAGGCCGCATCAAAACCCTGCAGCTTCCGGTGGCAATTCTTGGGGTACTTCTTTTGGGAGTTAACCTGGTGCTGGCTTCCCGGGTATTCGGGGCCCGGAACTGGATCTCCATCGGGGGATTCTCCTTCCAGCCCTCGGAATTCGTGAAGATTTGCTTCCTGTTTGCCGGTGCCGCCACCCTGGATAAGCTCTTCAGCCGGAAAAACCTCTTCTGGTTTGTGGCCTTTTCGGGGGTCAACGTCATTGCCCTGGTGCTCATGAGCGACTTTGGCACCGCGTCGGTTTTCTTCGTGGCCTATCTGATCATGGCCTTCCTGCGCTCCGGGGACGTTGCCACCGTCATCCTGAGTATCTCGGGGGCGGGCTTTGCGGGTTTTATGGCCATCACCATCAAGCCCTACATCGCCGGGCGTTTTTCCACCTGGCTCCACGCCTGGGATTACGCCAACGAGGGGGGCTATCAGCAAACCCGCACCATGATGGCCGCCGCCAACGGGGGCTTGTTTGGGGTGGGAGCCGGGTCCGGCGGGCTTTACAAAATTTTTGCCGCCGATACCGATATGGTATTCGGCATGATCTGCGAGGAATTGGGACTTCTGGTGGGGCTTTCCGCCATTGCCTGCTTTGTGATCCTGACCCTGTTTGTGATCCGGTCGGCCAAAACCGCCCGCTCCTCCTTCTACGTCATCGGTGCCTGCGGTGCGTTGGCCATGATGATTTTCCAGATCATGCTGAACGTACTGGGAGCTTTTGACATTCTGCCCTTCACCGGGGTTACCTTCCCCTTCCTTTCCAAGGGAGGCTCCAGCCTGCTCTCCTGCTTCTGTCTTCTGGCCTTTATCAAAGCCGCCGATACCCGTCAGAACGCCAGCTTTGCGGTCCGCTTGCCAAAACGCTACCGAAAAGCCGTGAAGCAAATGCGTTATGACCTGAGTGAGGAGGATGAGGAATTATGAAGAAAGTCAAAACCCGTACCATCAGCCTTTTGATTCTGGTACTTTTGATGTGTGCCGGCATGACGGTCTATCTGGTCAAATATGTCCGCAACGGCGCCGATTGGGCTTCCTTTTCGGCCAACAACGGTTATTACACCAAGGGGGTTCTTTCGGTGGGCCGGATTCTCGACCGGGACGGACTGGTGCTTTCGGAATATGGCAGTGAGAAGGGCCGCCGCCTCTTCCCGGATAAGAAGATCACCCGCATTTCCACCCTGCACCTTTTGGGTGATCAGCACGGTTACATCGGTACCGGAGCGGTGAAAAATTTTGCTTCCGAACTGATCGGATACAACCTGATCAACGGCTCCTATTCCCTGCGTTCCGGGGGCAACGACCTCTATCTGACGGTGGATGCCGACCTGAACGACATTGCCTACCAGGCACTGGATGGCAAAAAGGGATGTGTGGGGGTCTACAACTACAAAACCGGCGAAACGCTGGCCATGGTCACCGCCCCCTCCTACGATCCGGTGGCACCTCCCGACGATCTGACCTCCAACAGCAAATACGAAGGGGTATATATCAACCGCTTCCTTTCCTCCACCTATTCCCCCGGTTCCACCTTCAAGCTGGTAACCACCATTGCCGCCATCGAAAAGCTCCCCAACCTGGAGGATATGACCTTCCATTGCGAAGGCAGTGCCGAAATCGGAAACGGGAAGGTCACCTGCACCAACGCCCACGGCACCATGGATATTGCGGGGGCTCTGGCCTATTCCTGCAACTGCGCCTACGCCGAATTGGCCCTGAAGCTTGGGGCCGACACGCTGGCAGACTACTTTGAGGAACTTGGCCTTTCCGAAAGTCTGTCCATCGACGGCATTGCCACCGCCCAGGGAAAATATACCATGCCGGAAACCACCAACGACCTTGGCTGGTCGGGGGTAGGTCAGTACAAAAACATGATCAATCCCGCTTCCATGCTGCGGCTGATGGGGGCCATCGGCGGCGGCGGCACCGGTGCCGAGCTTCGCCTGATTCAGACCGTAAAATCCTCGGTGGGCATTCCCACCGGCATTTACAAGGCCGACACCAAAACGCTCCTATCGGCAGATACCGCCGAATGGCTCACCGACATGATGCGCAACAACGTGGAGGATGTCTATGGGGCTGACCGCTTCCCGGGGCTTGACATCTGTGCCAAATCGGGTACAGCTGAAGTTGGCGGCGGGAAGGACCCCCACGCCCTCTTTGCAGGATTCATCCGCAACGAGGAGGCTCCCCTGGCCTTCATCGTCATCGTAGAAAACGGCGGTCGAGGAAGTACCGTGGCCGGCAACGTGGCAAGCACTGTCCTGCAGGCCGCTGTGGAAGCTCTGGAAAAGTGACGTAAACAGGAGATTTTGCCACAACTGCGCCTTTCATTTTTCTCTTCCCTTTTCCGTCTGTTTGTGGTATACTGAAATGGAATCAAGGAATCCCCCGTAGATTCAGGAGGTTATTCCATGCAATTGGTTTTCTTGACTGCCCTTGGCGTTGGCGGTGCCACCGTCATCGGTGCCATTCTGGGTTTTCTTTTCAAAAAAATATCCCATCGGTTCAGCGATATGGTCCTTTCCTTTGCGGCAGGGGTCATGCTGGCGGCCGCCGTTGTGGGGTTGATTCTTCCCTCCCTGGAATACGGCGGCAAAAACGGCTTACCAACCACCGTTGTCGGTATCTTTTGCGGTGCCCTTCTGTTGCATTTCCTGGATAAATTGGTGCCCCATCTCCACCGCCTTTCGGGGGTGGAACAGGAAGCCCATCCCGCAAAGGCCGAAAAACTGAACAAAGTCCTCCTCTTCGTCATGGCCATTGCCCTGCATAATCTGCCGGAAGGAATCGCCGCCGGGGTTGGCTTTGGTACCGGGAACACCGGTGAAGCCATTACCATTGCCCTGGGCATCGCCCTGCAGAACATTCCCGAGGGTATGGTCATCATTGCCCCCATGCTGGCTGCCGGCATGAACCACAGACGCACCTTCATTGCCGCCATGATGACCGGCGTTGTGGAAGTTCTTGGCACTCTGCTGGGCTATTTTGCCGTAAGCATTTCAACAGCTATCCTTCCCTTTGCTCTGGCATTGGCGGGCGGAACCATGCTTTACGTCATCAGCGATGATATGATTCCCGATACCCACCACTAATCGGCAAGCGGCGTCACCTACGCCTTACTCGGCGGGTTGTGCCTGATGCTTGCCATGAGCCATTATCTGGGTTAATCCACGTTGTAGAAAAGCAGCCACGAGCTGATTTCCTAAAATCACTAAAAAAGGAGAACAAACATGAAAAAGTACGTTTGCAAGATTTGTAAGGTTACTTTCGAAGTAGCCGACGGTGTGGAACCGGTATGCCCCAAGTGCAAGGCCACCGGTGACAAGCTGGAAGAAATCATCCCCGCCAACCCCTATGCCGGTACCCAGACCGAAAAGAACCTGGAAGCTGCCTTCGCCGGCGAATCCCAGGCCCGCAACAAGTACACCTACTTTGCCTCCAAGGCCAAGAAGGAAGGTTACGAACAAATCGCCGCCCTGTTCCTGAAAACCGCCGACAACGAAAAGGAACACGCCAAGCTTTGGTTCAAGGAACTTAACGGCATCGGCGATACCGCCGAAAACCTGCTCCACGCCGCCGAGGGCGAAAACTACGAATGGACCGATATGTACGCCGGTTTCGCCGAAACCGCCGAAAAGGAAGGTTTCCCTGTTCTGGCCGCCAAGTTCCGTCTGGTTGCCGCCATTGAAAAGCACCACGAAGAACGCTACCGCAAGCTCCTCCAGAACGTGGAGAGCATGCAGGTCTTCGAAAAGAGCGAAGTCAAGATTTGGGAATGCCGCAACTGCGGTCATCTCGTGGTAGGTACCAAGGCCCCCGATGTCTGCCCCACCTGCGCCCATCCCCAGGCTTACTTCGAAGTCAACGCCGAAAATTATTAAGCCATTGAACCCCAAAAGGTCTGCCTCATTCCGAGGCAGACCTTTTATTGTTTTGCGTATTGCCCCGGCGGTACGCCGTAGACCTCCCGAAACTTCCGGGAAAAATAATACACGTTTTCGTATCCGCAGAGCTCCGCCACTTCTGTCACGCTGTACTGTCCCGTTTCCAGAAGTTCGGCTCCCCGTTCCAGCCGGAGCTTTGTCACGTAGTGGATAGGCGTCATTCCGTATTTTGTAAGGAACAACCGCTTGAAATAGGTGTAACATATATTGCAAAGCTTTGCCGGCTGATAGTAGTCCACCTTCCGGTCAAAAGCGTGTTTCTGCAAGTAGGTAACCCCCGGGAGAATCTTTCGTTCCTGCTCCCCGGGAAGATATCCCTCTTCACCTTGGGAAAGTTCCGACAGGATTTCGTAAAAGAGAGCCAGACATTTATAATAATCTGCATCCTGCTTACCGATCCAGAGATGGTACAATCTGGAAAACAGCTCTCCGACCCGCTTATTCCCCCGGCAATCCACCCGAAACGCCTCCCGGGGCATGGGCTGGGCCGTATCAAAATGGATATCAATACAATCCCCAAGCTCTTTTCGTTCCACGTAATAGTCGGCTTTTTCGCACTTTGGCAAATATTCCACCGTTCCGGGCAGGTTATGCAGAGTCTTTTCGTTGAAGTGGGTCACACTCTCCCCGGAAATTTTGTATACCAATTCGTAGGTTGGCATTTTGGGCCCATATACCATTCTTTTTCGATGTACCTGCAAAGGGACCACGTACACCACCGACCGGATATCATCCACGTATAGTCTCTCTTTCATTTTATCACCCCGCTTTTTCCAAGGGTATCACGTTTCGGGCAAACTGTCAAGCAAATTGTGCTATATAGTATAAATGTGCTATGGTTTCTATTTACCTTTTTCCCGGGCCATGGCATAATGAACCCAAACCACTCCATGGAGGTACGACACCATGACCGAGCGCATTCAAAAACTAACCGAACTGACCTTGTCGGGACAAATGTATGCCGATACCGTAAAAACTGCGTACGACGAAGCGGATCTGCTTCGACCCAGACAGCAAATGGAATCCAAGCGCATTTGCGAATATATTTTGAATCAAGAGCCAAAGCTGACCGAATACTCGGCTTTGACGGGATTTTTCAACTTTGACGGAAGCGTTGTGGGCGATGCATTCCGCCGGGGCGGACATAAGGCAACGGGCGAGGCTTTTCGCCTTTTTTATCTCAAGCCTATCGACAACCTCTCCACGATGGAATGGCAACACGCCACCGCCGATTATACAAAGATTCTGAACAAGGGCCTTGGCGGGATCCTGGGCGATATTGACGAATCCTTAAAAAATCATACCGATCCCGAGCAAGTGGAGTTTTTGCTTGCGCTGAAGCGGGTAGCAAACGCCCTGATCGGGTGGGCGCATAAATGCTCCCAGCGTGCGGCGGCATTGTCTCTGACCGTCGAAAACCGGGAATATAGAAACAATCTCAAAAAGCTTTCCCAGGCGCTTCTCCGTGTTCCCAAAAAAGCGCCCGAGAGTTTTTATGAGGCGGTTTTGTGTATCTACCTTTGCTTCTCTGCCGATCCCGACAGTGTGGGAACGCTGGATCGATATCTCGATCCGTTTTACAAAAAAGACATTGAAAACGGCACGCTGACCAGGGAAGAAGCCGCCGAATATTTACAGGAACTTTTCCTGATGCTCCAAGCGGCAACGCCTGTCCAATCTAACAATTTTACACGCGGAGGCGAATCCCATTTTTGTATCGGCGGCTACCTGCCAAACGGCGAGGACGGATTTACCGAGCTTTCCCGATTGATTCTCGAGAGTATGCTCGAACTGCCTACCTACATTCCCCAGGTAACTCTGCGTTGGACGAAGAAAACGCCCCGTGAGGTCTTCCGTTTTGCACTGGATTGCGAGCGGCGCGACCCCCACAAGCGTATCGCATTCCAAAACGACGAAAAGCGCATCAAGGCTTACACCGAGATCTGCCATATCCCCTTTGAGAGGGCGGTGGGCTACACCACCGTTGGATGCAACGAACCTGCATTCCTCGGTGCCATCATCGGAAGCAACTCCAAAATCAATTTCCTGCGTTCGATGGAAACCGTTTTTCACAAAAAATCGAAGTCGATTGAAGCTGCCGTAAGCTTTGACGAGTTTTTTGACCTATTCAAAAACGAACTTTTCGCCGATCTTGAGCGTGGATACGAATACGATAATTTCTACAATAAGCAAAGGGCGCAGGATATCAACTATATCTCCAGCCTTGTGTTCAACGATTGCATCGAGAACGCCACCTCCTTGACACAGGGCGGCGGAAATACGGCAATCGCTTCTCCCATGTGCCTAGGCATTACCAACGTCATCGACTCCCTCGCTGTGGTCAAGCAGTTTGTTTTTGACGAAAAACTGTTTACCATGTCCGAGCTGATTGCGGCATTGCATGCTGATTGGCAGGGTTATGAGGATATGCGCACCGTCATTCTCAAAAAAGGCAAGTTTTTCGGCAACGACGACGACACCTCCAACTACGTGGCGCAGAGGCTCTATCGGGAACTGTATGAGTTTTTGAAGGACAAAACCAATCTTTTCGGCTACCACTGGCTCATCGGCGATCTGGTCGGATACAACATTCATCACAAATGGTTTGGCGATCATACCAAAGCAACGCCCGACGGCAGA
>JAFYNU010000095.1 GCA_017547975.1 Clostridia bacterium | reverse complement strand
GGGTATCATCCCCGCCGCCGACGGAGGCACCAAGCTGGAGCAATGGGTGCCCGGTAGCCTGCTCTTTGACCATGCGGTGTACCAGGCGAAGCTTGCCATGCGCACCAGCACCATCGCCGGCATTCTCTGGCACCAGGGGGAGGGGGATTGTTCCCCCGAACGGTATCCCACCTACGCAGAGCGCATGGTCCCCATGATCGAAGCCTTCCGACGGGAGCTGAATCTTTACGACGTGCCCTTCCTGGTGGGGGGACTGGGGGATTTTTTGGCAAAGTGTGACCATAGCCCCTACCTGGTGAACTATCCCCATGTGAACGCCGCCCTTCGGGAGGTGGCGGACAGGATGGATCGGGTGGGTTACGTCCCTGCGGAGGGATTGGGGGCCAACCCGGATAATCTGCATTTTTCGGCCCAGGGGCTCCACGCCTTCGGCCTGCGGTATTTCCAGGTGTTTGAAACCCTCCGGGATCCCCACAAGGTCTTCCAGGAAAAGCCCGCCATGGACGACGCCATCCGAAGCGAAATGGAAGCCCTGTAAGTAAAAAAAGCAACATCCTGTGCCCACGGCACAGGATGTTTTTTTATGAAATGGTCTTATTCTTCTTCCATGACCAGCTTGCGGAGGAGGGTCATCTGTTCCTCGGTGGGGGCGAAGTCGGTGACCGAGCAGGTGGGCAGGGTGGGGGCGGTGCCGTCGGTGTAGTAGAAGGGGGAAAGGCAGTCGTTTTCGTAAAGCTTCCGGTCTTCCTCCCGGGTGAAATCGGGAATATCGTAGGGATTGCCACCCTCCAGCATGGAACGGTGGGCCAGAATGGCCACCGAGGACATGGCAATGGCGGCGCGGAGGTTGTAGGGATGCTCCGGCTGGCGGCCTTCCTCCAGGGCTTCCAGGAAGATCCGGGCGGTCAGGTAGTCTCCGCCCCGGGGGATCTGCTCTTCGGCTTTTCGAGGGAAGACTTTCAGGGCCGCCCCGGGCCGGGGTTCCAGTATATGTACGTGGACTTCCACGGCCCCCGGGGGAGGAGCTTTTGCGCCGGTTTGGCATTTGTGCCGCCAAGCGGAGCTTTTCGGGCTTTGCCGATCCCCTCTATTTTTCCGCCGTCTTCAAAAAGCACACCGGCCTTTCCCCAAAGGACTATAAGGGGAAGAAATAACGAAAAACGTGCCGCCCAATGGCCAGGGCGGCACGCATTGCTTTATAACGCTATGACGATTTCCCCGATGCTGTGGGGCGGAAGGGTGAGGGTGGTGTGGGGGGCCCGTCTAAGGAAGGGAAGGTCGCTTTCGGTAAATTCACTGCCGGCAACCACCTCCTCGGCGGAATAGAGGGTGGCGGATTCGATTTCTCCCAGGGTGGGCAGAGTGAAGCCCTTTTCCCGGTCGAAGGAGCGGTTCAGCAGGGTGACGGTGAGTACCCCCTCCTTTTCGGTGGCGGTGACGTCCTGTGCCAACGCCCGAACCATGCCCCCGGCGTGGCGCTTCATCAGGCTGAAGGTCATCCCGGTGGGGGAAAGCTTCACCCGGTCGGGGAAGACCTGCATGGCCCCCTCGTTCACCGATTCAAAGTGGCAAACCAGGGAAATCCCATACTTGTCGGCACTGCGGAAGAACATATTTTGCAGGGCCGCCGCAAAAATTCCCTCGGTCACACTGCCGCCCCGGTACCAGGCGTACCAGGCGTTCCATTCGTCAAAGGAGATCTTCAGCCGATGATCCCCCAGCTGTTCCCGCAGGGTGACGATACGGGAAAGGAATTCGCTTTCCACCTTTTGGAGGAAGGCCTCGTATTCCTCCTTCCGCCGGGCGGGATCCACGTAGTCGGGGAAGGCAGCATAGTGGTGCAGGGACACCAGGGGCGCCACCCCGGCAAGGGGCTTTGCGGACTTGTTGGCCCAATCGGCATTGGGATAACTGCCGGAGGAGCACAGGGTCAGCCCCGGACACACCCGAAGCATTTCCTTGGCGTGGGTGCCCACGATGCGGGCGTAGTCGGCGGGGCTGTTGGCCCCTTCCATGTGGCCGTAGCCGAATTCGTTGCCCAACGACCAGAACTGTACCCGGTAGGGCTCCGGATGGCCCCGGTCGGCCCGGAGCTTGCCCATGGGGGTGTCGGAGGAGGCGTTGCAGTATTCCACCCACTCGGCGCTTTCCTCCGGGGTGTTCCAGGTGGGGTTGATGGTGATGAAGGGCTCTGCCCCGATCTCCCGGCACAGGGCGATAAAATCATCCACGTTCATTTCGTGGAAATCGTATCCGTGGGTGTGGGGTTGGGTTTCCAGCCACAGGTAGGATTGGAAGGGAGCCCGCATATCCCGGGGCAGAAGGCCGTCCTTCCAGTTGTATTCCCCGGCAAAGTTGCCCCCCGGCCAGCGCAGGAGCTTCATGCCGATCTTCTTCATGCCCTCGATTACATCGGGACGCAGACCGTGGAAGTTGTCGCTGGGCATCAGGGATACCGCCCCGATCCACAGGGTGCCGGGCCCCGTAAAGGTGATTTCCAGTTGGGCGTCAACCGCCCCGTTTTTGGGGCACAGGGTCATGGGGTAGCGGGCGTAGTCCCCGGGGGATACCATAAGGCTTCCCTCCCACAAAAGGTCCACCCCGTCCCACAGCCGCACCCAAACCTGGGTTTCGGCAAAGGCCTTTGCCACCAGGGCGAAATCGTAGCTCTTGCCCGCCCGGATACAAAGATTTCCCTGGCCGATGCCGCAGGGCTCTGTCCGGTAGCCGGTGATCATTTGGGAATTGCATTCCAAAGCGCGCTTCATCTTGTAGCCTTCGGCGTGGCGGGTGTAGGGCTCCCCGAAGGTCAGGTAAGCCTTTTCGCCGATCCTGTACCAATCGGAGGCACAGCCGAAGCGGCCGGGCTTGCCCACAAATTTCCGGTTCTTCAGCATCTGGGCCGAAATGCCCCCGTTTACCGAATCCCGGGTGTGTTCCAGATTGTCCCCGAACAGGAAGGGGGAAATGCAGTCGGTGCGGGCAAAGTCGAAGGCCACTTCCACCTCCCCGCTGGGGTCGGCGGTGGGGGGCGCAGGCATCTCTTCGGTGGGGAGCTTGCTGGAATGGCTGGCATCCAGCCGCTGGCCGTCCACGATTTCGGCCATGTTGCAGTTAAAAAGCAGGGCCATATTCCGCAAATTTTCGGTATCCGGGGCGGATTGCCCCCGTTCCCATTTGGAAACCGCCTTGTCGGTCACCGACAGGTAGTCTCCCAGATCCCTCTGGGACATATTCCGGGCCTTGCGCTCGGCTTGAATAAACTTGCCAACCTTTTGCATATCCATGGGGCAAACCTCCCGTATTGTAATTTGTGACCATTATATCACAACCTTCCCCAAAAAGCCACCGACCGGTGGTTTACGGGGGAGGGAAAAGCTTTGCGGAAGTGGCTTGCGGAGGAAAATTCTGCGTGGTATAATAACCTCAGCCAGCATCTGCCAAAGGCAGATGGAAGGTACGCCAAGCGTACCTTCACGGTTTGCGAAGCGCAAACCGGCTGAGAACATTGAACCAAAAAAGCGCAAAAAGCCATGCTTTTTGTCACGCCGCTGGGGCGGCGTGGCAAGCGGAGGGCCTCCGCTTGCGCTTTGTGGTATAATGGGGGTATCAACCCGCCAAGGAGGAAGCTACATGCATAACCGAAACTGGAAATTGATATACGGCAGCTACGCCGGCCTGGAAAAGAAGGCCATTGAGCTGATCAACAGGGAAATGGGGGCCCTGATCCTGCGGGATCCGGGGCGCTACACCATCCACGTGCTCCCCCTGGAACAGGCGGCGGAGGCGGAAATCGACCGGAACGCTGTGGTGGTGGGCCTCTACGATGAGATTCCCCTTCTTTCCCGCTTCGTGGCTCCGGAGGAAATTCCGGAGGGGGGCTACCTGGTGAAGGCGGTGGACAACCCGCTTCTTCCCGGGTGCAAGCTTGTCCTGGTCACCGCCTGGGAGGGGCGAAACCTCTTTTACGGGGCGGTGGATCTTGTGGACGACTATTTTGCCCTGGCGGCCCCCGAACACGGGCCGGTGAAGCTGTATGACGAAGCCCTGGACGGGCCCATGCCCGATTATTACAGTGCATCCGCCCCGGCCATCCAGACCCGCAGTGTGTTCACCTGGGGCCACCCCATCAACGATTACCGGGACTATATTGAAAACATGGCCCGGCTTCGGCTGAATCAGCTGATCATCTGGAACGACTTCCCGCCCCTGAACGCCGCCGACCTGGTGGCATACGCCCACGAATACGGCATTCAGGTGATCTGGGGCTTTGCCTGGGGCTGGAGCCGGGACTGCGCATCGGCGGATATGGACTCCCTGGAAGCCCTGGCGGAGGATATTATCGCCCTCTATCAAAAAAAATACAGCCGGGTCCCCGGGGACGGCATCTACTTCCAATCCTTCACCGAGCTGGCCGCCGACAGGATCGGGGATCGGCTGGTGGCCGATGCGGTGGCGGAATTGGTGAACGCCGTTTCCCGCCGTCTGCTTGCCGAAAAGCCCGGCCTTCTCATTCAGTTTGGCCTCCACGCCACCTCGGTCAAGGACCATCTGGAATTCATTGCCCAGGTGGACAGCCGGGTGGAAATCATGTGGGAGGATTGCGGCATCTTCCCCTATGGCTACGATCCCTTTGCCCGGGACGAAGAGGAATTCCGCAAAGCTGTGGAATTCACCGATAAGATCATCCATCTGCGGGAGCAAGGCCGGGTGAGTATGCTCTACAAGGGCTTCATGACCCTGGATTGGGTGGGGGACCGTTTCGTGCACCAGGCGGGACCCTTCATTCTGGGGGGTAACCCGGGACCCCTGGCGGAGCATGACAGAGCCCTCCTGACCCCCGCCTGGCGGCATCTGCAAAGCGGCTGGCTCCAAAACGGGGACGCGGTCCACGCCATGACCCGGCACATCCTGGCCTCCGGCCGCCGGGTGACCCTGGGGATGGCGGGTCAGTTTGCCGGGGGCATCTGGTTCCCCGAAGCCCTGTGCGCCCAGATTTTGTGGGACGCCGCCGAGTCCTACGAAAGGATTCTCCGAAAGGTAACCAACCGCCGCTCGGTAACCATGGCATAAAACGACGCCCATCGGGAAGATCTACAGTTGCCCATAAAACAGTGAAACCTCGCTATGAGAACTCTCATAGCGAGGTTTATTTTGCACTGGCGCGATAGCGC
>JAFYNU010000094.1 GCA_017547975.1 Clostridia bacterium | reverse complement strand
TGAACTGCTTGACCCGGGTGCCCACAACATCAATCTGGTGACGCCCACCCATGATCTGCCGCAGATTTTGCCAACCTTCGGGGATTTGCCCGTGCCGGTGGTGATGAATTGCGGGGGATACGAGTCGGTGGAGACCATCGAGAGCCTCCGGGGGAGGGTGCAGATCTTCCTGCCCGACTTCAAATATGCCATTGGAGAGGTGGCGGAGCGTTATTCCTTTGCCCCCGACTATCCCGAACGGGCGCTGGAGGCCATCGAGGCCATGATCGACGTGGCGGGGCCGCCGGTGTTTGATGAAGAAGGAATTCTACAAAGCGGAGTCATTGTGCGGCATATGGTGCTACCCAATGAGACGAAGAACTCTCTGCGGGTGATAGATGCCCTGGAGGGGCTTCCGAAAGGTCAATTCCTTTTCAGCCTGATGAGCCAATACACCCCCTGCGGCAGAGCCGCAGAGTATCCCCGTATCGCCCGCCCCCTGCGGGAAAGCGAATATAACCGGGTTTTGCGGCGTCTGGAAGCCTCCGATCTTCTGACAAATGGGTATAGCCAAGCCATGGAAAGCGCCGATCAGGCCTACATCCCGCCCTTCGATTTGGAGGGTGTGTTGGAAAAATAGTGGGGAAATCCTGGTAATAATCCGGCAATACTGGAAATATCTTGCGATACAATAGCAAATAGCAATATAAGGACCGTTGGTAAAGATGCCGACGGTCCTTTTTCCTATGTATAAGCAGCGGGGGCGGGGAGGGGAAGAAGGGAGAAAAACGAGAGGGGAAAAGAAAGAAGAAATTTTCGGAAGTGCGGAGGGTGTATAGCCGAAGCAGAGGGTGGTAAAGAAGGAAGGGAGGGAAGTGAAAAAGGAATCGTGGAAAGAAGGAAAAAGGAAATAGCCGATAGAAATGATGAAGGCTCAGAAGTGACCGGAAGGCTGTAGGAGGAAAAGAGCTGTCTGAATCGAGGGAAGCCGAGGGAAGGAAGGGTAAATCGGGGGAAAATCGCTTGTAGAAGAAAAACGTCGGTGTAAAGTTGTGGATAAGTATGTGGAAAAGGGGGTACCTTTCCACAGGAGGGCAATGATGCACAGGGAAATGGGAAATTGTTTGGGAAATGGGAAAAACAAGCGATATGTGGTGAAATCGGCTGTGATATAGCCGGATATAGCCTGTATGAAGAAGAAAAAGGCTGGGAAAAGGATGGGGTAAAAGGACCAAATGACATGGAGAATGGCTATGAATTGACAAGGGGTGGAGAAGAGAAAGGCTTTTCGGAAAAGAGGGGGAGTTGGCAGAGAAAAAGAAAAATATAAAAAGAAAAGGCAAAAAATATAAAATAATCAAGAAATATAGCCAATAGCTTGGTGATATGGAGGAGAGGGAGAAGACGAAAAAGGAAATGGGGGAAGCGGGAGAAAACAAAGTCCGGGGAAAACCATGTGGAAAAGTGAAGAGGGGGCAGGGGAAAATGACGGGAGGGGATGAGAGGGAGATGGGAAAACGGGAAGCGGTAAACGGGATCGGAAAAGCAAGGATGCACGTGGGAGAAAGACAAGGGGAACCGGGAGGGTGAGCCGAAGACGTGATTGGAGGCGGGGTAGGATTGAGAGGGGGTATCGTTGGGGAGAAGAGGGGGACGGTTGCCGGTGGCGGGAGCGAAGGACAGAAGGGCATAGTCGAGAGGTCGATCGGAGGGGCGGGATAAGAGTGGAGACGTAAAATCCAGGAGAGAAGTTGGCAAAACGATAATAATATGCAGAAACGGGAAAGAGTATGCAAAAGAAACGAGATTACAATATGTAATAACAGGTCGAAAAGTCCACGACGAAAAGACAAATGGAAAAGTAAAGGGGAAAAGGTTGCTGTAAAGGCATACGCTAAATATACATAGCAAAAACGAGTAATAGCAAACGGATATATAATGAGGAAGGGCGGAAAGAAAAGGGGAAAATCGGAGATAGCAGAAAGAAAAGACAAGCAGCATTGAGGGAAAGGGGATGGCGGGAATAGAAGGAAAACAACCGAGAAAAATAAAAGAAAAACAGGAAAAATATAAAAAGATAGCAGAAAGATAGCCGAAAGCAATGGGGGCGTGGAGAACACGAGGGAAAAATGGCAGATTCAGGGGGATGGAAATCCGGAGGGGTAAGGGGGATAGCAAAAGGGCATGCGAATGGAGTCGAATCGAGAGGGCGAATGAGAGACGGAACGGGCGTAAAGCGAAAAGACTTCACACAAAAAAGAACAAAAGAGAAAAAGAAACAACAAAAGGAAGCGGAAATCATGCTGAAACAGGGGAGAAAAGAGAAGAAATAATGGAGAAAAGTCGGCGAGAGAAGTACAAAAAGGAAGAAAGAAAATACAGAAAAAGCTTGGAAAATGTGAAAATATACAGAAAAAATGAGAGATGAAAAGCGGCAGGAATAGAATCCGGGAGCAACGAAAGAGAATCGGGTTTGTATAGGATAAAGGAATTGTGGCATACTACATGGAAACGAAAAGTGAAAGGAGGCGTTGGTGTGTACGGCGATGAGGGATTTCAGGAAACGATCCGGCAATTTGAAAAGATGGTGGGGTTTGGTGCTTCGTATGACGTGATCAAACGGGATTTTGAAGCGGGAGATCACCGCTGTTTCCTATATATGATCGACGGTTCCACCGATCAAACCGAAATTGCCCTGACCCTGCAGGGATTGATGGGGGCAGAGAAAGGAATCGCCTTCACCGAGCTATTGGCAAGAGCCCTCCCCTTCGGAGAAATCCGCTTTCTTCAGAATGCGGACGAGGCGGCAGAGCTTTTGATGGCGGGAGCGCCGGTGATGTTTACCCAGGGGGAAAACGGCGCATATGCGATTGATGCCCGTAAAATTCCCCAGCGGGAAACCACCGAGCCCGACAAGGAGCGAACCCTGCGGGGAAGTCACGACGGCTTTGTGGAGGTATTGACCAAGAATACCTCCCTTCTGCGCCGAAGGCTCCGCTCCCCCGACCTGGTGCTTACCTGCCTGCGCTCGGGAGTCAGCTCCAAAAGCGAGGTGGTGGTGGCTTATATGGAGGGGCGGGCCGATAAGAAGCTGGTGGAGGAAATCAAGCGGAGGATTGAGGAATGTCCCGCCGAAGCGCTGGCCATGAATCAGGAGTCACTGTCGGAACATCTATTTCCGCAAAAAGCCTGGAACCCCTTCCCAAGGGTGCGGCAGACCGAACGGCCCGACATGGTGGCCGCCGCCATCCTGGAGGGGAAAATCGCCATCCTGGTGGATAACTGCTCCACCGCCATGATTCTGCCGGTGTCCTTCGGAGACTTTTTCAAGGAGGCAAACGACTACTATTTTCCTCTGTTTGTGGGCAGCTACTATCGGGTGGTACGGGTTTTGATGATTGTGATCGGGCTCTTTCTGACCCCCTTCGTGCTGTGGGTGAACCAGAATCAGGGGAGCCTGCCGGAGGTATTTTCCATATTATATAGCGAAGGGGAGGCGGCCCTGCCCCTGTATGCCCAGTTTTTGGCCTACGAATTTCTCATGAGTATGCTTCGCATGAGCGTCATCAATATCCCCAACAACATCGGTTCCGCCATGAGTTTGGTCAGCGGGGTGCTTTTGGGGCAGTTCGCCATCGATGCCAAGTGGGCCAGTCCCCACGTGGTGTTTTTCATGGCCTTCGTGGCCATCACCATCTACGCCCAACAGAATCTGGAATTTGGCTACGCCATCAAGTTTGCCCGGGTCTTTCTTTTGACTACCACCTGGATTTTTGGGGGTTGGGGTCTTGTGGGGGGCACGGTGGGGATGGTTTTGATGCTTGCCCTGATGAAAACCGTGGACGGAAAGCCCTATTTTGCGCCCCTGATTCCCCTGCAGCCCAGGCGGCTCTTTGAAATGGTGGTGCGAAGCCGGATCAAGAGATGAGGGAAGGGGGCCGCCGCACCTGGGGTGCGGCAAG
>JAFYNU010000093.1 GCA_017547975.1 Clostridia bacterium | reverse complement strand
TCCCCAAAAACCTGAATCTATCCATCTTCGAAAAGATCGCTGTCGTTTCCGATGAGGAAGCCCTGGAAACCTCCCGCCGGCTCATGCGGGAAGAGGGCATTCTCTGCGGCATTTCCAGCGGCACCAACGTCACCGCCGCCCTGCGCCTGGCTCGGGAGTTAGGAGAAGGGAAAACCGTGGTCACCATCCTGCCCGACACCGGAGAGCGGTATTTTTCCACCGAACTTTTTGACGAATAAACGAAAGACAGGTAATCTCTCATGCGCGTTGAAATCGAAAAGAAGGTTTTGGTACACGCACCGCCCGTCAACGAACACACCAAAAAGTGGGGCGTCTATTCCATTCCCCGGCTGTGGCGCAGGCTTGACGGCAGACTGGCAGTCCGTTTCAACGGAAAAGAAGACAGTACCTATTCCGGTTCCCGGCAGTTTTTACCCAACCTGTATTTTGTGTCGGACGACGACGGTGCAACCTGGCTTCCCGATCATGAGGGGGCAAAGCACTATGACGGCACCGTCATGACACGGCTGAACGGCCCCTATCTCAAGCAAAAAGACGGCAAGATCCTTGCCATGCGCTGCCTTGCAAGCAGTGAACCGGTCAGGAATATACAACACCAAAAGGAATTTCCTACGCCGTACAACCAGATCATGCTGCGTTCCTACCGGCTGGGCGATCTTCCGGAGGGCTATCTGCGCCACCAGCTGCTCTGTTGGCACCCGGGGCAGGATGCCCCCTTTGTGACCGAGGTTACCCTCGATTTTCCCGAGCGTGAGCTGATCATGGAGGTCGAAGCCTTCGATGACAAGGGGAATCGCCTTCCGGCCGAGCCCAAAATCATTCCGCTTCTTTCGTTTATCGGCGGCATCATGGAATTGCCGGACGGTGCGCTGGGGGGACTTTGCTTCGGGCAAAATCCCGACGTGAAAGACCGCTATTGCGGCGTGGGATACCTTGTGGTTTCGGAGGATGGCGGAAAAACCTGGAAAAAACGCAGTGTTATCACGCCGCATTCCGAAGATTACGCCTTCGGCCTTGTGGGTGACGGCGGCGAAATGAGCATCACGGTTGCCCCCAACGGCGATCTTTTGTGCGTAACAAGAATGGAAATGTGCCTGGATCACACCGCCATCAACAGTACCGCCGGTACGATGCTTTTCGTATCCAAAGACAACGGCTACACCTGGTCGGACGCGCGGGAAATCGCCGATTCCAGCGTAACACCGCACGTCATCACCCTTCAAAAGGGTGTTGTGATCGTGATATATGGGCGCCCCGGCGTGCATTTCCGCTACTCGCTGGACTCGGGCAAGACCTTCAGCGAGCCCGTATCGATCATCGGCAAGACCCTCGGCGAGGCCTTGGCGGATGGCGAAGACTATATGACCTGCAAATACTGGGATATGCAAAGCTACAGCAACACCTTTCTTGAAATCCTGGATGACGACCGGGTGGCGGTCCTGTTCAACGATCTCAAATACCTTGAACCGGGGGACAGGGAATATCGCAAGGCGGCATTCGTCGCCTTCTTAAGGTGTGTTGATGACTAAAAACGCAGAAGCCTCCCTTTTTCGTAAGGGAGGCTTCCGTATTGCAGGGCAGAACGATTGCCCGGATTGCTTCTTTTTGCCGCTCACAGCTTGGGAAGCTCGGGGTTTTCCGCAAAGTGCTTGAGCATAACGATGGGCTCGGTATCGGAGGTGTTGACGATTTCCACACCGGCCTTGGCGGCGCTTTCGGTGACGAAGAATTCGTCCCGGGTGAGCTCGCCGTAGCGAATGAGGGTGGGAGTCTCCATTTCCCACTTGCCGATGGTGCCCTTGCCTTCCAGGAGGATGAAGCCGTAGGCAGCGGCATCGGTGATGGTGACCTTCTGGCCCGGCTTCACAGTGAGCCGCTTGGCGCAGACGGTGGGGCACTTGTAGCAGATCCACTCTTCCGTATAGGCTTCGTTGTCGGTGATCACCAGGGGCTTCATAAAGCGGTTCTTGTGGAAATCGGGGTCCACGTTGGCTTCCCAGTCGATGACGTCCAGGAGGTAGTCCACGTTGCCAAGCTCTTCTTCGGGGCAGTCCTTCCACAGGAGGTTTTCGGGCACGCACTTGCCGCCGTAAAGCACCGACTGGTACATGGCGTACACGTCGCTGGCGAACTGGGGCTCGTAGGTACACAGGCTTGCGGGGGCATGGAGCACGCCGGGAGGCACGTCCCAACCGGTATCCAGGGTGATCTTGTAAGCCCGGGAGAGATCCAGAAGCTTGTTATCCCCCTTGGGGAAGGCGGCCAGGCTTTCCCGGACCTCTTCTCTGGTGGTTTCGGGGTTCAGACCGAAGAAGGTGAAGGGGAATTCGCCCCCGTGGTTGTTGCACTGGGCGGGGAAGAAGTACATTTCGGGCTTACCGGCCTGGCCCACGCGGGCGGCGTGTTCATCCCGATGGTGAATGTGGTGGGGAAGCGGGCCCAGATTGTCGAAGAATTTGCTGAACATGGGCCACTTGCCGTATTTGTTCCAGAGTGCGTCACCAATGACCTCCCCCTTCAGTTCATCCACCATGTCCCGCAGGAGGACCCGTTCGGTGCCGTCGGCGGATACCACGTAGGAAAGACCCTCGTCCTCCGGGGTTTCGGGGCCGTTTTCGGCGTGGGTGGTGGAGGCAAACCATCTCTCGTCAATGCCGCCCCGTTCCAGACCCAGGACGTAATAATCGTCGGGATGGAGCTTAATGCGTCGGCCGGGGATGCAGAAGGAGCGGGGGACCCAGGTGGGTGCCAGGCGGAGAATACCGCCGCCCTCGCAAAGAAGCTTTTTGGAAAGACTCATACTATCTCGATCCTTTCGTTGGATTGATTCCTACCGTGATTATACCACCCTTTTTGCCTGGTTGCAACAGATATTTTCGACAAAAAGCCCCCTCCGGCCCAGAGGCCGAGGGGGGCTTGGTGTATCAGTTCTGATAGAGGTAGAGCTCCATGTAATTGTCGTCTCCCTCCAAGATGGCGAACATATCGGTGGTGATTGCTTCCAGGGAGCTGTTGGAAACCTTGCCCGATTCCACCCAGAACACGCTGGTATTGCTGGGCAAAATCAAGGAGCGGGTCTTTTCCACCGGTTTGAAGTCATCCGGCGTAAGTTCATTCACGTTTTCACCCGTAATCTCGCAGATCGTCAGGGTCAGTTTTCCCTGATTGATGTCAAATCCGTCGATGCGCCCGCCGTAGAAGACTGTTTCCGTAAAGCCACTTTCCACCTCTGCTTCGCTTTCCGACGATTCTTCCGAGGTACTTTCGCTTTCGGATTCGGATTCGCTTTCGCTTACGCTTTCCGACTCGCTTTCAACCGGGGCTTCGTTTTCTTCGGTCTCCGAAATGGTCTCATAGGTACCGGTGGGAATCTGGGGTTCGTCCCCTTCCTCTCCACCGAAGGATTCTGTACTTGTTCGGGAGCAGGCGGCAAGCAGAGTAGCACAAAGGGTCAAAATCAACAACAGGGCCATAATCTTTTTCAATTTCATCATTACCTTCCTTTCATACGCAAAGATATCGCTAATCCCCACCAAACCGGTTTGTCAGGCGGGGTATGTAAACGCCGGAGAAAAGAGAGTGCAAATCAAAAGCCGGCGGGATTTTTGGTCTGCCCTTTTGAGGCGGGCAGTTACCTTTTTGTGTGGGGTGAGAGAGAGTGAGGGTCCCCTTCCCTATGAAGTGCCCAAGGCAACCTCATTGTACCACAGGAAGGGGGCAGAAAAAGGTCGAATTTACTGCAGGAATCCTTCGACCCTTTCCATGGTTTTATTATACCGCCGGAATTTGAAGAGAATATGAATGCTGTGTGAAAATATACGGAACTTCCCCTGAATACAGAAATCCCCCGAAGGAATCCTTCGGGGGATACTCGGCTTATTTCAGCATGGATTCCATCCAGCTTGCGGGGGCTTCGATGCCCATCAGTTCCACCACGGTGGGGGCGATATTGGCCAGGCCAAAGTTGCCTTCCTTCAGTTCGCGGTCGGTGCCGTACATGATGAAGGGAACCGGGTTCAGGGAGTGGGCGGTGCGGGCGGCGATCTTGCCCTTCTTGTTCTTTTCCAGCATTTCGTCGGCGTTGCCGTGGTCGGCGGTGATCAGCACGGTGTAACCCAGCTTTTCAGCCACAGGCATGATGCGGGCCAGGCACAGATCCACCGAAGCAACACCGATGATGGTGGCTTCCAGGCTGCCGGTGTGGCCAACCATGTCGCCGTTGGGGTAGTTGCAGCGGATGAAGCCGTACTTGCCGGATTCCATAGCGACCAGAACCGCGTCGGTGACTTCGGCGCACTTCATCCAGGGACGTTCGTCAAAGGAGACCTTGTCGGAGGG
>JAFYNU010000092.1 GCA_017547975.1 Clostridia bacterium | reverse complement strand
TGGCTTATGCCAGAAAGAGCCACTAGGTCTTTCTTTTTCATTTCTCTATCAATGAGTAGCTTCCAAAGTTTTTTATAACTGATAGCCACTTGTATCTAACCTCCATTATTACGGTGTTCCAAACGTTTTTGTTTATTCTACCACAAAAATATTGCGTTTGCAATGTTTTATAGCCTTTTAGTCACAAATAGCAAAACGGCGACAGAGAGAAGATATCCAACATGGGAAGTACTGCAAATAACCACAGGCACTTTGTGACGGCGATCCGCCGGTTTATGGAGATGTATTTCCTGACGGCCCCGCTGTTACGAGAACTCATCGACCGTATCACTGTATACGAGACAGTCGGTACAGGGAAAAACAGGAGCCAGCGTGTCATCATTCACTATCGCTTCATCGGTCCGTTGGATTACCCCAAAGATGGTGCAGCATACACTGCAGATACCCGGCAAGGGGTAGCGGTAAGATATGTTACCCACTCTGCCTGAAACAACAAAAAAGAGCAGGTTCCAAACCTGCTCTCTTACATAAACAAAGATACTCTATAAAAAATCGAGTGTCCATAACTTGAATACGTTATGGACACTCGATATGGAGCGGGTAACAGGACTTGAACCTGCACGGTTACCCACCGGAACCTAAATCCGGCGCGTCTGCCAATTCCGCCATACCCGCTATTCAATTGACAATTGACAATTGACAATGGAAAATGGACAATGATCACGCTTCGCTTTTTGACCTTGCTGATTTGACAATGCTGGTCAGCAACCGCTCCAATTCCTTACAATCCGCATAAACAGAGGAAAATTCTTCTTCGGTCAAATAGTCGGATGCGCGAAGTAAGCGGAGCCAATAATCGGATTCCGATGCCTCTTTCAAGGCAATTGTAAGTTTGAATGTAAAATCCGCACGGCTGGTGCCCTGTTGTGCTTCCTCCACGTTTGCTCCAATACTTGTGCCGGAACGAAGCAGCTGGTCCGAAAGCGTGTATTCCTTCTTTTCGGTTTGCAGATAACGACATAGTTTCACAATCCGAACTGCAAACTGAAAGCTCTTGGTTACAACCGCATTTTCCACCCCTACTGCTCCCCTTTTTCAATCATGGCCGTAAGGCCATACCGAAATTGTCAACTTTCCATTGTCAATTGTCCATTATGTTTGCCCCCGGCCCGGCAGGCCGGGGGCAAACTCTTACTTCTTCATATCGATTGCGGCTTTTGCGGCTTCTACGATATCCTTGGCGGTCATGTGGTACTTTTCCTGGAGATAGGAAAGGGTACCAACTTCGCCGAAGTGGTCCTGGACACCGATCTTCTTCACGGGGACGGGGCAATTGTCGGCGGCACATTCGGCCACGGCGCTTCCCAGGCCACCCAGGACGGTGCCGTTTTCGCAGGTTACGGCGGCGCCGCACTTCTTGAGCCAGGCGGCGACTCCTTCGGAGTCAAAGGGCTTGAGGGTGTGGACGTTCACCACGGCGGC
The DNA here is from genome assembly GCA_017547975.1 of Clostridia bacterium. Taxonomy (GTDB): domain Bacteria; phylum Bacillota; class Clostridia; order Oscillospirales; family QAMX01; genus RUG11797. The sequence continues at coordinate 2,373 of JAFYNU010000092.1, read as the reverse complement.
GGAGATGCCGTCGGCTTCCAGGGCTTCGGCGGCCTTCAGGGCCTCGGCAACCATGATGCCGGAGGCAAAGAGAACCACGTCGGCGCCATCCTTCACCAGGCTGACCTTGCCGGGTTCGAAGGTGTAGCCTTCGTCGAAGATCTTGGTGGTATTCTTGCGGAACAGGCGGATGTAGAGGGGTCCTTCGTAGGAAACGATCCAATCCCAGGCGGCCCGGAACTGGGTTTCATCCACCGGTTCAAACACGGCCATGTTGGGCATGGCACGCATGATGGAAACGTCCTCCATGGACATATGGGTACCGCCGTTGACTTCGGCAGCCAGGCCGGGGTCGGTGCCAACCACCCGCAGGGGCAGGTTGGTGTAGGCGGCGGAGATGGTGATCTGGTCGTAGCAACGACGGGTAGCAAAAGCGGTGAAGGTATTGGCAAAGGGGAGCTTACCGCAGGAAGCCAAACCGGCAGCAACACCGATCATGTTGGCTTCGGCGATGCCCACGTTGTAGGCCCGTTCGGGGAAGTTTTTGAAAAAATCCTTGGTGCCGTTGGAGGCCATCAGGTCGGCTTCCAGCACCACGATGCGATCATCGGTTTTAGCGCTTTCCGAAAGGAGGGTGCAATAAACCTTGCGCATTTCATTCTGGTCTTTTACAAAGGTCACGTCACGTTCCTCCTTACATTTTAGCAATTTCGGCGGCCACTTCGTCCAGGCCGTAGGCCATGCTGTGGGAGCTGACCTTACCTTCGGCAAAGGAGATGCCCTTGCCCTTCAGGGTCTTGGCCAGGATCATAGTGGGCTTACCCTTGACGGTTTCGGCCTCGTCCAGGGCGGCGTCCAGAGCGACAATATCGTGACCGTCCACGGTGATGACGTGCCAGCCGAAGGATTCCCACTTGCCGTCCAGGGGATTCAGGGAGTTGACCTCGTCGGTGGTGCCGTCGATCTGCATGCCGTTCCAGTCGGTGAAGGCTACCAGGTTATCCAAACCATGGTTACCGGCGAACATGGCGGCTTCCCAAATCTGGCCTTCCTGGCTTTCGCCGTCACCTACGATGGTGTAAACCTTGTAGGACTTGCTGTCAACCTTGCCGGCCAGAGCCATACCCACGGCGGCGGAGAAGCCCTGGGCCAGGGAACCGGCGGTCATGTCAGCACCGGGAACCTTGCGCATATCCACGTGGCTGGGCAGGGTGGTACCATTCTGGTTGAGGGTGTAGCACACTTCCCGGGGGAAATAGCCCCGCAGGGAGAGGGCAGCGTAGAGAGCGGTGCCTGCGTGGCCCTTGGAAAGGACCAGGCGGTCACGGTCAGCCCATCTGGGCTCTTCGGGCTTCACGTTCATACGTTTGAAATATAAAAGGGAGAGGATATCCGCAATGGAAACGGCTCCACCCAGGTGGCCCTTTCCGGCGTGGCCGATCATCTCTAGGGTCAGTACACGGATATCCCGGGCTTTGGCATTCAGTTCCTGCAAACAAGCGTCGGAAATCATGATATTTCTTAGCTCCTTCCATATCCTATTTTTCACAATAAAAATCTATTCTAAGTATATCACAATTTCCGCAGAAAGTAAATAGCCACCATTACCTTCTTTTCCTTACTTTTTCCCTTGCTTTTTAACAAAACATACAGTACAATAGGAGGTAAGAGGTGATTCTATGACAACGTCCGGTATTGTGGAGCTGGATCTCCACGGCATGAATATCCATCAGGCCAAGGTAGCCATCGACGCCAAGCTTCGGCGGGTGGGCCGTTCGGCTTACCGCCTGCGGCTGATTCACGGCTACCACGGGGGCACCGCCATATCCGACATGATCACCAGGGAATACCGGGGCCGGGCGGGAATCCTGCGCATCGAGCGGGGCTTGAACCGGGGCGAAACCGACCTGGTCCTGCGGGAATTTTGAAGGAAGAGGTACATACCCCTATGTTATATTTGATGCTTGCCTTTTCCACCCTGACCTCGGCGGGAAAGACGGTTCTTTTGAAAAAAATCGGCGTGGATGCTAAAACCACCCGGCAGCTTTTTGCGTCCAACGCCATGTCTTTTTTGTTTGCAGCCCTTTTCAGCCTTGTGTTTTCGGGGTTTCGTCTGAACTCTCTCTTTGCTATCTCTCCCTTTTCCTTTGGAATGTCGGTGCTTTTTGCCCTGAGTGTCATTTTCACCTACCTGGCTCAAACCAAGGCCATGTCCTTCGGCAATGCCTCCTCCACCATGCTGATCTATTCCACCGGCTTCCTGGTCCCCATTCTTTTCGGTGTAGTAGCTTATCGGGAGCGGGTCTCATTGATTCAGCTTCTGGCGCTGGGCATTCTGCTTGCGGCACTTGTTTTGATCATCAATCCCCAACGAAACCAAAAGCCTTCCCTTTC
>JAFYNU010000091.1 GCA_017547975.1 Clostridia bacterium | reverse complement strand
CTTCGCAAAATCGAGGGAGGGTTTCCAACCCTCCCCTACGGGGGGTGCGGTGCAGCATTTTTTCGCCTTCGGCGAATGATTTTGCATTCGCAAAATCGAGGGAGGGTCGGAGACCCTCCCCTACTGGGTGGGATATCATTTTTGCACAGCAAAATGACCGGGCAACCGCAAGGGTTGCCCCTACGCGGGGGGTGCGGGTTTTTGGCGGATAGTATCCGACGCTACGGTATGCCCCTGCTGAGCAATTTGGGATTTCCTGTATGGAAATGGTCGTTTTATTGGTATCCCATTGCTGTAAAATGGGATATGGAGCGGGAGGCTCCTAATTTTTGTGAAATGGAGTGTTGCATCATGCCAAGAAAGGGAGAAAACATCTACAAACGAAAAGACGGCCGCTGGGAAGGCCGTTACTTGAAGCGCACCCCGGAGGGGCGGTCCTGCTATGGCTATGTGTATGCCGCCACCTACCGGGATGCCAGGGAGAAGCTGCGCAGGGCGGCGGTGCTCTGGGAGGGAGTTGCGCCCCGGGACCGGGGGACGCCGCTGCTGCTGGCCTCCATGGCCCGGCGGTGGCAGGATTCCCTGGCCGGGCAGGTGAAGGACAGTACGTATGTCAAATACCATGTGACCCTCACCAACCACATTCTCCCCCAATTGGGGCAGATCTCCGTGGAGGATATATCCCACGAGGTCATTGAGGCCTTCGCGGCCCGGCTGCTGCGGGGAGAGAACGGCCAGCCCCTTTCTCCCCGGACGGTGTCGGACATCCTGTCGGTGCTGCGCAGTATCCTGCGTTTTGCCCGCCGAAGCGGTGCCTCGGTGCCCTGCGACGGCAGCGACCTCCGGATCCGGCGGCCCACGGCGGAGATCCGGGTGCTGACCCGGCAGGAGCAGCAAACGCTCTGCCTATACCTTTATAATAATAGAAGCCTTCGGAACGCCGGGATCCTCCTGAGCCTCTTCGCCGGACTGCGGGTGGGTGAGGTCTGCGCTCTGCGATGGGAGGACATCGACCTTCCGGGCCGGATGCTCCATGTGCGCCATACCATGCAGCGGATCCAGAATCTGGAACCGGAGGGCCCCCGGACCCGGGTGGTGATCACCGCCCCCAAGAGCGTCACCTCCACCCGCACCATCCCCCTGACCGAGGACCTGGCCCGGATCCTGTCCCAGCTCCCCGGCGAGCACCGGGGCTACCTGCTCACCGGGCAGGAGGACCGGTTCTCCGAGCCCCGGATCATGCAGAACCACTTCCGGAAGATTGTGGAGGCAGTGGGGATGGAAAATGCCAACTACCATGCCCTGCGGCATACCTTCGCCACCCGCTGCGTGGAGCTGGGGTTTGACGTGAAGAGCCTCAGCGAACTGCTGGGCCATTCCACCGTCAGCATGACCATGGACCGGTATGTGCACCCCTCCCTGGAACACAAGCGGGAAAACCTCCAACGCCTGTCCACCCTGATCCCACCAATCCAATTCCCGGACGCAGCCGCAACCCAGTAACAACCCCCAGCATAGGGGAACCCATACTGTAGCGGCGGATACCATCCGCCAAAAACCCGCACCCCCCCCGCGTAGGGGCAACCCTTGCGGTTGCCCGGTCATTTTGCTGCGCAAAATGACATCCCACCCCGCAGGGGGCGGAGGGGTGAAGGGTTACGGCTTGTGGAATGTCGTACGCTTCACCCCTCAGTCTGCTTCGCAGACAGCTCCCCTCAAAGGGGAGCCTTTTTTTCGCCTTCTGCGAAATGATTTTGCTTCGCAAAATCG
>JAFYNU010000090.1 GCA_017547975.1 Clostridia bacterium | reverse complement strand
TTCTTCCAGACCGGCGCCATTACCGGCCGTATTTCCTCCTCCGAACCCAATCTGCAAAACATACCGGTGCGCACCCCCCTTGGGCGGGAGCTTCGGAAAATGTTTGTGGCGCCGCCGGGCTACGTGCTGGTGGATGCCGACTATTCCCAGATTGAACTGCGTCTTCTGGCACACATTGCCGGGGACGACAATATGATTGAAGCCTTTGAGGAAGGTCAGGATATTCATACCCTCACCGCCTCCCAGGTCTTCGGGGTGCCTCCCTTTGCCGTGACCCCCGAAATGCGTTCCAGCGCCAAGGCGGTCAACTTTGGTATTATCTACGGCATTTCGGATTTTGCTCTGGCGGAGGATATTGGGGTATCCCGCAAGGAAGCCAAGGAGTATATTGAACGCTACCTGGAAAGCTATCCCGGTGTGAAGCAGTATATGAAGGACGTGGTGGAAAAGGCCAGGGAAACCGGATACGTGGAAACCCTGTTTGGCCGCCGCCGTTATATCCCTGATATCAAGGCCAAGAACTTCAATCTCCGCTCGGCGGCGGAACGCATTGCCCTGAATGCTCCCATCCAGGGTACCGCAGCCGACGTGATCAAGCTTGCCATGATCAAAATTCATAACCGACTCAAAACAGATAGCCCCCGATCCCGCCTGATTCTGCAAATCCACGACGAACTGATCGTGGAAGCGCCGGAGGAGGAAGTGGAACTGGTCAAGCGCCTGGTGAAGGAAGAAATGGAGTCGGTGGTACGCTATCGGGTAACCCTGGAAGCCGATGCCGGCGTGGGGAAAACCTGGTACGAAGCCAAGCAATAAGGAGGGAGAAACGCCATGCAACCCTATATTCTTTTTGTATGTGACCGCAATACCTGCCGCAGTGCCATGGCAGAGGCCTTTTTTAATCACTATGCTGCCCAAAACGGCTTGACCCTGCGGGCCAAGTCCTGCGGTATCAACGCCATCGAAGGGGAGGAAGCCGATTGGGGAGCCATAGAAGCCATGGAAGCCTACGGCATTTCTCTGGAGGAGCATCGCACCACAGAGATTTCCTATGACCTTTTGAAATATGCCCTGATGATCATCACCATGACCAAGTATCAGGCCCAGTATTTGACCGAGCTTTTGGAAAAGAGTCCCGAGCTGAAGAAACGAATCTCTGCTCTGGATCCGGAGATTCCCGATCCCTACGGTGGGGACGATTCGGATTATCGCCGGGTGGCAGGCATGCTGGACGATATTCTGGCCCGGCTTGCCGAAGCAAAGGAGTAAACCCATGGAACAAATTGAAATTCGCCCCATGGCCGCCGATATGGCCCAGGCAGCTTCCCATTTGGAAGGTCTCTGCTTCCATACCCCCACTTCCCCCACCATGATGTGGGAGGAATTGACCAAACCGGAAGGCATCTACTTTGGAGCCTTTGACGATAAGACCCTGGTGGGCTACGTGGGGATGCAGTCGGTTCTGGACGAGGGGTATATCATGAATCTTTGCGTCCATCCCGACTATCGCCGCCGGGGACTTGCCCGGGAACTGATGGATGCCCTGTTGAAGGGGGCGGAAGCTGCCAAGTTGGCTTTTGTCACCCTGGAAGTCCGGGAAAGCAATATCCCCGCCATTTCGCTATACAAAAGCCTGTCCTTTGAGGAAGTGGGCCTTCGGAAGAATTATTATCAAAACCCCACCGAACATGCCCTGCTTCTGACCCGATTTTATAAGAAGGTGAATCTATGATTCTTTTGGGAATCGAATCCTCCTGCGATGAAACCTCCATCGCCGTGGTGGAGGATGGACGGCGGGTCCTCTCAGTGGAGACCCTGTCACAGATCGAAATTCATAAGGTGTACGGGGGTGTGGTGCCCGAAATCGCCTCCCGAAAGCACCTGGAAACCATAGCAGGTTTGGCGGAGGAAGCCATCCGGAATGCGGGTATCACCAAGAAGGACCTGACCGCCATTGCCTGCACCAACCGTCCGGGGCTTATCGGGGCCCTGCTCACCGGTCTTTCCTTTGCCAAGGGCGCGGCTTATGCCCTGGGCATCCCCCTTGTCACGGTGAACCACATTGCCGGGCACATTGCGGCGGCCTACCTGGCCTTCCCGGAGCTCAAGCCCCCCTTTACGGCTCTCTCGGTATCGGGCGGAAATACCTTCTTTATCCGGGTGGCCGACTATTGCGATATGACGGTTCTGGGTTCCACCCGGGATGATGCCGCGGGAGAAGCCTTTGACAAGGTGGCCCGGGTTTTGAATATTCCCTATCCCGGCGGCAAGGAGATTGACCGGTTGGCGAAGCTTGGCCGGGAACAATACGGTGTGGAAGAATGTATGCGCCGCTTCCCTCTGCCCCGCCCGGTGTTCGAGGAAGCCCCCTACGATACCTCCTTCTCGGGGCTCAAAACCGCAGTCATCAATAAGATACATACCGCCGAACAAAAAGGCGAAGAAATCGAACGGGAAGTGCTGGCGGCCTCCTTCTGCGAAGCGGTGGCGGACATGCTGGTATCCCGGTTCGAATACGCCGTCAAGTCCGAAAAGAGTAAGACCTTTGTGGTGGGGGGCGGTGTGGCCGCCAATTCCCGCCTGCGGGAACGGTTGGAAGCCTCCGCAAAAAAATATGGTGTTACCCTCTATATGCCCCCGCTTTCGGTTTGCGGGGACAATGCCGCTATGATCGCCGCCCAGGGGTATTACGATCTTTTAGCGGGAAAAACCGTGGGGTTGGATGAAAACGCCTACGCCAATCTGGAATATTTGTCCGAAAGGAATGGAAAAATATGAAACTTGGAATTATTGGACTTCCCAACGTGGGAAAAAGCACCCTTTTTAACGCTCTGACCAAGGCCGGTGCCGACGTGGCAAACTACCCCTTCTGCACCATTGACCCCAACATCGGCGTGGTACCGGTACCTGACAAGCGCCTGGAGGAATTGTCTCGTCTTTATCAGCCCGACAAGACCACTCCTGCCGTCATCGAATTCTGCGACATCGCCGGTCTGGTGCGCGGCGCCAGCAAGGGTGAGGGTCTGGGCAATAAGTTCCTGGCCAACATCCGGGAAGTGGACGCCGTGGTGCACGTGGTGCGTTGCTTCGAGGACGAAAACGTCATTCACGTGGATGGCAGTGTGGATGCCGCCCGGGATATCGAAACCATCAACCTGGAACTGATTCTTTCCGACCTGGAAATCCTGGAACGCCGCATTGATAAGTCTCGCAAGGCCGCCCGGGCTGACAAAAAGCTGGAAGCCGAAGTAGCCCTGCTGGAACGGCTGAAGGCACATTTGGAAGAGGGCCTTTCCGCCCGTGTGTTTGATGCGGAGAATGACGAAAAGGAAATCATTTCCACCATCTCTCTTCTTTCCAACAAGCCCATTATTTACGCCGCCAATATGAGCGAAGAAGATTTTGCCGGTGGTTACAAGGAGAATCCTCTCTATGCCGCCGTGTCCGAAGTGGCCGCCAAGGAAGGCGCCAGTATCCTTCCCATCTGTGCCAAGACCGAAGAAGAAATTGCCACCCTGGATCCCGAAGATCAGGCCATGTTCCTGGAGGAACTGGGGGTGGAGGAATCGGGTCTTGACCGTCTGATCACCGAAAGCTACGCCCTTCTGGGTCTTATCTCCTTCCTGACCTCCGGTAAGGACGAATGCCGTGCCTGGACCATCCGCAAGGGAACCAAGGCGCCCAAGGCAGCAGGTACCATTCACTCCGACTTTGAGCGGGGCTTCATCCGTGCCGAAGTCATCTCCTTCCAGGACTTCATGGATTGCGGCGAAAATATGACCACCGCCAAGGAGCGTGGTTTGGTTCGCAGTGAAGGCAAGGAATACGTTATGAAGGACGGGGATATCGTTCTCTTCCGCTTCAACGTGTAAGGAATACAGGGGGTTGCCTATGTACAAGATCGTAAGCTTCAATCTGCGTTACGACACGCCGAACGATGGAGCCCAGCAATTCTGTCACCGCCTGCCCTTCATCCTGGATACCATCCGGGATGAAGCCCCCGATATCATCGGGTTCCAGGAGTGCCTTCAGCACATGCGGGAGGCCTTGCGGGACAATCTGAACGATTATTATATCGTGGGCGGCGGACGGGATGCCGACCGGTTTGGGGAAAGCTCGGTGATTGCCTTCCGCAAGAACCGCTTTAACCTGAACGAATGCGATACCTTCTGGCTTTCTCCCACCATCTACACCCCCGGATCCCGCTATCCGGAGGATCAAAGCCCCTGTCCTCGGGTGTGTACCGTGGTTTCCCTGACCGACACCGGAAATGGAAAGAGCTTCCTGGTGTATAACCTCCACACCGATCATGAGGGGGTCAAGGCCCGTATTCAAAGCTCCGACCTGGTGCTCAAGCGCCTGAAGGCGGACGGGGAACGGTTGGGCTTGCCCTTCCTTTTCACCGGGGACTTCAACGCCACCCCCGATGCGGAGGAAATCCAAGTGCTCACCAATGCAGGGCTTCGGGACCTGGCGGAAGAGCTTGGGGGGACCTTCCACGGTTATGGAGTATTGGCAGAACCTCTGAAAATTGACTATATTTTCGCATCTGATGGTGTTATCGCGGAGTCGGTTTGCCTTTGGGATCAAACCCGGGACGGACTCTACCTTTCGGACCACTATCCCGTGGCTGCTTTGGTGAGTATCGAATGAGCGACAAACCTGCCTATGGAAAGACCCGGCGGATCCCCGTCATTGATGCGGTCCGGGGGATTATGATTCTCTACGTGGTTCTCTACCATCTGCTTTACGACTTGTGGATGTTTGGACTGATCGAAAAGATCTGGCTCGCCCATCCCCTGATGGAAGCGGTACACGTGGTGTGCTACTCCACCCTGGTGGCCTTTTCGGGGATTTCGGTAAATTTCTCCCGGAATAACCTGAAGCGGGGGCTGATCCTCTTCGGAGAAGCCTGGGCAATTACCCTGGTGACCTGGGTTTTGGACCCACACATGTTTGTGCGCTTTGGTGTTCTCCATTTCCTGGGGTTGGCGGCCATCCTCTACCACTTTATCCGCATGGCGGAGCCAAAACTGGAACGCATTCGCAGGGTTTGCCGCATTCCGGATTGGCTTTTCCCGGCGGCGACCTTTCTCCTTTACGTTTGGACCTATGCCACGGTGCACCAGTCGATTTACAACGTGGAGGGACTGGCCTGGCTTGGATTCCGGAACGCTTCCTACTCTTCCAGTGACTATTTCCCCATGGTGCCCTTCTTCTTCCTCTACCTTTTTGGAATCTGGATGGGGAAAAAGATCGTGGCAGGAAAATTCCCTCCCTGGTTTTACCGTATCAATATCAAGGGGATGGACGCGGTTGGCCGTAAAAGCATTTGGATCTACCTGATCCACCAACCGATCATTTTTGGCATTGTCTGGCTGATTGCTACCTATGTAAAATAAAAAAGGCAGAACGTGGGAACGTTCTGCCTTTTGGCATATTCAGCTGTAATAACTGGGGGTCTGGGGTTCGGTGGCTTCTGCGAAAGCGGTTTTCTGTACGCAGTTGAGCTGCCGACGGAAAACACCGTGATCGGTTTCGGCGTACAGATAGCCGTCATCGCCAATGGAAAGGTCATGCACCGGAAGTCCCTGGGGAAGAGAAAGGATCACATCGATCAGACCGCAGGAACGAATGGTCTGGATGCCGATTTCGGTGGCGGCGTAGAGCCGGTCATCCCGATCAACACAAAGGGCGGCAGCGCCCGGAACATGAAAATCCACAGCTTTGTGGAGAACACCGTGGATGTATTTACCATCCAGCCTGCCGTCGGGCAAGACGGTGTAGGCATAAATGCAGCCCCGTGCCCGGTCGGCGGCATAAAGACGCCATTTGTCGGCCGAAAATGCCAGGGCACAGCAGTCCGAAAGATTGTGTGCGACCCGCCATGTCTTTCCGTTTTCGTCGGTAAAGGTGATGGAGGTTTTCTTGGGGGTGTAGCTGCCGGGGGCGGTGAAAGTGCCGTTCGAAATGACGGGAAGTTTATGGGGGAGAGGAAGATCGGTGGATTCCCACTCCTTGCCGGGAAGCAAAAGCTTTTCTGCCCGGGGGGAGAAATTGGAGACTGTGATGGGAGCAGTCATCCAATCCTTCCACAGAAAACGCATCCGCTCCAAGGCACTTTCGAAGTGGTGATAGCGGCTGCAATGGCCTTCTCCGGGATAAAAGCGATCCATCATATCGTATCCGGCAAACCGCAGGGCTCGAACCGAAGCATCTGCCACACAGTAGGAGCTGCCAAAGTAATCGTCAGGCTCGTTTTCGGAAAAGTCTACGAAGACGCGGATGGGCTTGGGTTCGTATTTGCGGATCAAATTTACAAGCTCGTCTCCCTGGGACATGGAAAGGAAACTGGGGCTGCTCATGTATACCCGGTGGAAAAAGTCGGGGCGGTGCCAGGCCATGTTCCATGCGGAAATGCCGCCGGAGGAGCCGCCGGATGCCATGTGCATGTCCGGGGAAGGGTGGATGGAAAGCTGATGGAGTTCGGTCAGGTAAGGAAGCAGTTCCTGAATGACAAAGTCAGGGTACTGGGGAGAATAAATATCATAAAGATGCATCCGCAGCTCCCGGTTGAATCCCTGGGGGATGGATGCGGGAAGGCATGCCGGATGGATCCCTAAGGTAATGGTATGGGGAGCTTCGCCGGTGGCAGCCAGCGCTTCCAGGGCGGCGGCTTCTTCCTGGTTCATGCCGTCGTGGCTCACAAGCAGAGCGTATTGGTATCCCTTCGCAGCCGGGGGGATGTGGAGAGTATATTTGAAAACCGCGTTTTTATAGTAGCTGGAGGTGAACTCACCCTCCAAAATTTTGCCATGAAGCGTAACATCCATGGGTCAATCCTCCGTGATCTTGTTCTTTTTGAAGAATTTGTTCATATAAAGGAGCAGGAAGATGCCAATGAAGGGGAAAACGGCTGAAAGGATCATACTGGTTTTCATGCCTACTTGTTCGGGGGACAGGGAAAGGGTAGCGGCAAGGGTTGTGCCCCACTCACTTACCGAAACGGCGTCCACAATGGCGCCCATCATCTGGGGTGCCACCGAGGCGCCGGTATCTCCGCCGGCGGCCATCAGGGCATAGGCAACTACACCGGGATTGGGAATCTTTTCTTCCATGTAGATCAGGGTACCTGGCCACAGCATGGAGGTAGAAATACCGGTGACGACACAGGCGATCATCGCCACAATGGCATTGGAAGCAAGTCCCGCAACCAGGTAGCAGGCGGTGGCGGCAATCATGCCAAGGAAAAGGATGCGGTAGATGTTCCTGCCGTACTTGGCATAGACGGTACGAACCATGGCCAGCAAAACCGCAAAGAGGGCAAGCCCCAAAAGGTCACCGGCGGCCTTGGGGATATGCAGGGCACTTTCGATGAAGCTGGAAATCCAGTTGGTCATGCCGTTTTCGGCGGCACTGCCGAAGAAAATACAGCCAAAGCACAGGGCGATCCCCCAGTTTCTGGCCTTAACGCTTTTTGCCGAGGTGGCATTGTGGGTCAAATTCATCTCGGGGAAGGGGGAGGTGAAGAAAAGGATGCTGGTGACAATGGGAAGGAGCGCCCAGAAGAGGGTCAGATACATCCAGTTTTCCCGCCCGAAGAGCCAGAAGAACAGGGTGCTCACCGAAACGACCATGACCACCCCATAGCCGTAAAGGGAGTGGAGGGTACTCATGTCCCGGTCGGGATGCTCCGAAGGGAGGGCGGCAATGGTGGGGCTGAGGAAGACCTCCCCAAGCCCGGCGGCCAGGGAAAAGGTAATGGTGCCCAAAAGGAGACCCAAATAGGCAATATCCGGGAAGAAGGTAGGTATCAGAGCGTAGATCAGAAAGCCTGCGGTTGACAGGAGGGGCATGGTACACATGGTAGCCCGAATGTTAAAGTACTTGGGGAAGAAGGTAAAGATCAGGTCTACGCCAAGCTGGGTGAAGAAATTCACCAGTACCAGGGTACCAAGCAGGGTGTAGGAGATACCGTAGGTTTCCCGGAAGGTAACAAACAGCAGGGGAGGCAGACTGAAAACCGCCGCCGTAGCCACGTAGGAGTAGAAACAGGCAAATTTGGTGCGTTTATAATTCATGGCAACCACCTCGGACAATGGAATTTACGGGTATTATACCATTTTGCCCGGGGAAAGTAAAGAATGAAGGGAGCGGAACCAATAGTTCCGCTCCTGGATTACAGTTGTGCCCGGGTAAAGGCAAGAAATGCCTCTTCGATCCTGGGATACTCCCAGGTGACAAGCTCGGCAAGGGCGTGATTTTCCAAAAGGAAGCGGATCCATCTGCCTCCCAGGTAATAACCCACGTCACCGTAACCCTGGTAGCTGACCCAATCGCCAAAATAACGCTGGGTGGTTCGGGTCATGGTGGGAAGGTCGGATCGAAAATCGGAAAGGATAGTGGCAAAATTCGATTTGCACCAATCTTTCCAGCCGTTCTTGTCCTGGTGGTAGTAGTCGGGGGACCCTACTAAGGTCTGTTCAAAAGCCATGGCGATTCCTTCGGTAAAAAGCTGCCAGATAAAGGGTGCGCCCTTTTCGTTTACAGGACCTTCAAATTTGCCGTACTGTTTGTGATAAACGTGACCCAGTTCGTGATAAATCAGACCGTACATACTGTCCAGGTCTTCCCAACCAAGTTCCAGAATCTTTTCCATGCCAAGAAGGATTACGTTTTTGCCGTTGAGTGCGGTGACCCAACCGGCGCCGTTGCAAAGCCCCAGGTATAGCACGATCTCGATGTCCAATTCCCTTCCGAATGTATTCAAAACCCGTTCATTCAGCCGATCGGTGACCGTTTGGAAGGATCGATGCAATTCGGAAAGTCTGGGGTGATCATGCACCGCAAGAATGACCGGCAAAAAATCTTTTTCAAAGGTGTAGTCACCGGAAATCATCTCCTGCATATCATCCAAAAAGAATTGGGATGAATCTTCATAAATCGAATTGATATAGTTTTTCCATTTTTCCAGATCGAAGGAAGCCCCGGAAAGAAGGGAGCGGACTTGGTCGAAGGTGTCGATGATTTTGATCATAGATAATCTCCGTAGTTATGATAGTGATGAACGATTATGAAGAAAGAGCAAAGGCGGGTTCTATAGATCAATGAACAAGATTTCCTCCTTATCATAATCCGTTTTTTGAACGATCTTGCCGTCAACGAAGAAGAAAGCCCCACCATGTGATTCTGGATTGTGGGTAAGGGAATTGATCATAAGAGTTTGTCTTGAAGCGATAGAGGCTTGCTCTGCATACTCGTTTTCGTATTCCTTCCATTCGCACAGGCTGAAGTTGACATATACTGGCCATATCAAGACATGATCCGTTTTGAAACACAGAGGGAAGTCCCACATATCGCCACATAGCGCAATTTTGAAATATTTGCCACATAGTTCAAATTCCTGTACAACATGACCCTCACAATAATGCCCATCGGCGAGAGGGTCTTTCCATCCGGTGGAGATACGCCTGTAATTAAAGATGACCCTTCCTTTATTCATGACGGCACAGGATGAATAGATACGGCCCTGATACGACTCTATATATCCCACAAGCAAGGCAATATCATATTGAAGGGTCAAGTCGCAAAGTTTCCCCATAGTTGCATTCCTCTGCGTTACGGCTATATGCTGATCGATGTTATAGTCCCACCGTAAGGAATCGAAGCCTTGCAAAAAGGCCTCTCCAAAGCAGAGCAGATTAACCTTTCCAGAAACGGATTGCATTGCTTTTTCAATTTGAGACAAATTAAACTCAATGTCCTGATTTCGGAATTCGTAAGAGGCGAGTCCGATTTTCACGGGTTTTCCTCCCATATATAGGCCTGTGCAAAATCCTGATATCCAAGGGTGCGAGCAAGGTTGATTGAGGCGATATTTTTTGCATGGCATTCCCATTGGGGACAAACGCCATTTTCAAGCAAATGGTGGGTGGATAATGCAGCCGTAGATTTTGCGTACCCTTTGTTGCGATAATCCGGCAAGGTCATAATGCCTGTGTGTTGAATCAAATTCTCCATGTAGGGCATGTCCGGGGCATCACACACGGATACCAGTACGCCATTCTCGATATACCCTGCCATGTATTCCTTTTCTGTTTTTTCTGTAAAGTAATCATATAGCCATCCGTCTGGATTGGCTGTAGGGTAAGCTTTGCGAAAAAAGGAAGCAAAGAGAGAATAATCCGTAGGCTCCAATATTTTTGCATTTCTGTAATCAAAAACCGCTTCTCCACCAAATGTGAATAAACGCATGTGTTTAGGCATTTGTTTTTGACGGATGGCGAATAGTATCTCGTTGATACCAGCGCTCTTTAGGCTATCGACAAAATGACAATACTTTGGCGAATATGAAATGACACAGGAATCCTCGCTTACAAGCAGGAATAACGTATATTTACAGCCAAAGCCCTTTAAGGACACGTCTCTTTCTTCGGTACAAACGAAGTGGATACCCGGGGTCAATGTTGCAAGGTCTGTTCCGCAAAAACAAGAATAGAACTGAAGTGTTGTATTACATATTTTTTGAAGATTCATTTTGCACCTCAATGTAAAACGTAATCGCTGACGCAGTCGTACCAATGGACGTAGGTTTCACCGTTGATGGTCAGGCGCTCGTTTTCGGGAAGCATTTCAC
>JAFYNU010000089.1 GCA_017547975.1 Clostridia bacterium | reverse complement strand
TTTTACACCACCGTAGGGGCCGGGTCTACCGGCCCGGGGAGTGGGGACACCTCATCCGTCTCGCTTCGCGAGCCAGCTCTCCCAGAGGGATATCCAAGGGGCAGGGACGGCCATTCCGGGCAAGCCAATCGGCGTCCCCAAATTTTCCACCCGATCCGTCTTGCAAACGGCCAACGTCTATACTATAATAACCGGGAGATCACAGTGACAGATGCGGGGGATGCTTTATGTTTGAAAAGCTTTCGCCGTCCCGTGTGGACGGCTTTTTACAGGTTGACGGACGCCGCCTGGTCAACGGGCGCGGGGAGGAATTCCTGCCCCTGGGGGTTGCCTTCGGCAACTGGCTCCTTTGCGAGGGGAACATGTGGGCCTTCGGAGAGGGGAATTACTACGACCGCCCCTGGCGGTTTGAGACCCTGATCCGGGAGCTTTGCGGCAAGCGCTACGCCGAATCCTTCTGGGATCGTTTCCGGGAGAGCTTCATCAGCCAGGCCGACGTGGATGCCGTGGCCAGCCTGGGCTTCAATTCGGTTAGGATTCCCATCAACTGGCGGATCCTCCTGGAAGAGGAACCGGGTATCCGGTTTATCGAAGCGGGTTTCGCCCTCCTGGACCGGTGTATCGATTGGTGCGAAGCCCGAAATCTTTACGTATTCCTCGACCTGCACGGTGCCCCCGGCGGCCAGACCGGCACCCACATTGACGATTCGGTTCACAACAGCCCCCGGCTCTTCATTGACGGGGACGCCTACGAAAAGACCCTGGCTCTTTGGCGCGAGATCGCCCGGCGGTACAAGGACCGGTGGATCGTGGGTGGTTACGACCTTTTGAATGAACCCCTCAGCAGAGAGCATCGACGCTATATGCCCCAGCTGATCGCATTTTACCAGGATTGCGTGGCGGCCATCCGGGAAATTGACAAACGCCACCTCATCATCATAGAGGGCACCGACGGAGCTTCGCTGCCCGACGTTTTTGTGAAAAAGTTCGACGACAATTCGGTCATCAGCTTCCATTTATACCGAAAAATGCCCTGCGAGGAAGTCTTTGCCCCCTGGCTGGCCCTTTCGGAAAGATACAATCTGCCCCTTTGGCTTGGCGAAACCGGCCGAAGCCGTCCCGAATGGTTCACCGCCGCCTATGCCATGGCCCTGCAGCTTGGAATCGGGGTAAACTTCTGGCCCTGGAAGCGCACCGCCTGGCGTGTCGGCGCCTGCTCCAACCCTGCACCGGAGGGATGGGAGGAGATCGTGGCCTACACCAAGGGGGGCCCACACCCGGGATACGAAAAGTCCCAGGCGATTCTGGACGCCTTTCTGGAAAATATGCGCTACGAAAACTGCGAACTGCACCCCGAGGTGGTAGATGCCGTACTCCGCCGCCCGCCGGTGCGGGTGCCGGGTATTGCCTTCGACGTGGGGTGCCGGGGAACATACAACAAAGCCAACGATTTCGGTTTCCGGGCGGAATCGGGCTATCAGATTGCGTTGAGGCCCGGCCGCACCCTGGAGTGGCTGCCCCACATGGATATTTGCGAGGTAGCCTGGGACGCCCTGGATTTGGTGCTGGATGCAGGGGAAGGCGTGTCCTACACGGTGTTGGGTGTTCCGGCGGGTTGCCCCCTGTTCATCGAAGCCGAAGGCCAGGAGGATACCCGGATTCGGATTGACCAAAACGGTGTCCCCTTTTCCGACCTGACCCTTTGGGGCGGAGAAGGCATCCGCCGGGAGGTTGGCTTGCTTTCCCCCTCCCCCGAAACGCAGATTACCCTGACGGTGACGCAAGGCAGTTTCAAGCTCCGCGCCCTTTCCTTCGGGGACGTGACCGAGTCCCGTTACGATGGATTTTTGGAAATCCGGATTCCATAAGCAAATGAGCCGACCCTTGGCGGGTCGGCTCACTTTCTTTTTTGGTTCCTCCCTTTCGTTGATGGTACTATCATACCATCATAGGGTCGCTTCCTGAAGGGAGCAACAGTTGTTTTGCCCCCGGATTGGCACAACCATTTGGCGATTTTCCCCTCAACCGGCGGTTGTTTCCTCGCAAATCAGCAAATTTCCCTCTTTGACCTCCACGAATGCCTCCCGGCCGCAGAAGTGGTTGCTGACACCCAGGGGAAAGGAGGGGGTCAGGTCCACCCCTTCGGCTTCATAATACAGTCCCCGTATGGTGACCCCGCGGGCGTTGCCCCCAAGGGCAAACACCGAAAGGAGTCCCGCCTCTTTTGCGGGCAGGAGAACCGATTGGTTCCGGATGACCCGGAGGGTCTCCCCCTCCC
>JAFYNU010000088.1 GCA_017547975.1 Clostridia bacterium | reverse complement strand
GAGAAGAAGGTATTCCAGCCGTATTCCATCACGTCCTCCACCCCGGTAAAGTCGGCTTCCCGGAATTTGGTCATGGCGTTATAGACCCGGACACCGGCGGCAGCTCCCCCGGCATATTCCTTTGCCAGCATGTCGTAGAGGGGCTGGTGCTTCAGGTGCTTATCGATATAGCCGGTTTCGTAGGTGGGGGAAGAATTGTAGTCCAGCATGTATTTCAAAATGCCGTCGGTGCCGCCCCCAAAGCGGGACATGGCATCGTAGCCTTCCAGGTAGCTTGCGGGCACGTAGTGCCGGGGTCTGGGGTACACGTCCCCCTCCGACATGAGCTCGATATCCTGCCCGTCGCACCAGGCGGATTGCATACGCCCCAGCTCCACCGTGTGGCCCAGCCGGTTGCCCCAGGCCTTTCCCACGCACCAGTAGGGGGCGTTGATCATGCGGATCAAGGGCTTGGTATCCCCCGCCAGGGTCTTTGCGGTTTCGATGGCGTTGGTACCGTCCATGTCCCAGGCGCACATCACACTGCAAAGCGAAATCCGAATCGCGGGGTTCACCGCATCCACCGCCTCCCGGACCTTTTGGGAAAACCAAAGCAGGCTTTCCCCCGAAACCTTCATGACGGCGTCCCGGTAGCGATTGGCCTTCCCCGAAAAGGCCTTTTCGAAAAGGGTCTCCCGGTCGATTTCTTCCCCAAGCTCCTTCCGGATCAATTCCATGTGCCGATCGCAATAGCAATGGTCCTTCTTTCCCCCGGAGAAGGTCATGGAGTAGTCGTCGTCAAACTGGATGATATCCACCCCGAGCCTGGCAATTTCGGTGACAAACTCCTGGGTATCCGCCACGAATCCCGGGGACAGGGGGCAGTAGGCCACCGGGTTTTCCACCCCATCGTGACCGATGCGAATATCGCAGCCCCAGGGGTCGTTGTGCCGGTCGGCCCGCATGAAGCTCCATGCCCAAAAGCCCACTTCCAGCCCGTTTTCCTTATAATAGGGTACGCATTTGGCAAGCTTATCCAGAATGACCCGACGGGTCTCCCGATGAAAGGGGATCTCCCCCACCGCCAGCATAACCCGATCCGCCCCGGCCCGCTTCAGCTCCGAAAGGGTCTCCTCCATTTTGAATTGTTCGGTGGAAATAACCACCGGAATGGAAATTTTATACATAAGGCATCTCCTTCATCCAGTTGTTCCATGCCCATAGTGTATCACGCCGGGGGGAATTATGCAATCCCCGTCCCACAAAAAATGCCGTTGCAATCACGCAACGGCATTTTCACGTAGCTTTTTCTTAGAAAATGGCAACAACGGCGCCTTCGTAGGTTTCTTCGATGAAGGTCTTTACTTCGGCGGTCTGCAGAGCTTCGGCCAGGGCCAGGAGCTTTTCGTTGTTTTCATTGCCTTCCTTGACAACCAGGATGTTGGCATAGGTCTGGGCGGCTTCGCTGTTCTTGTCTTCGGTGGCCAGGGCATCGGCAACCTTCAGGCCGGCGCCGATGGCGTAGTTACCGTTGATAACGGCAAAGGCCACTTCGTCCAGCTGGTTGGGCAGCAGAGCGGCTTCCATTTCCTTGATGTCCAGGTTCTTGGGGTTGGAAACGATGTCGTTCTTGGTGGCGGTGAGGCCGGCGCCTTCAGCCAGCTCGATCAGACCCTGGGCTTCCAGGAGCATGAGGGCGCGGGCTTCGTTGGTGGCGTCATTGGGAACGGCAACCACAGCACCGTCGGGTACTTCTTCCAGGGAAGCGCAGGTACCGGCGTAGATGGCGTAGGGTTCGTAGTGGATCTTGGCGATGGTGACCAGCTTGGTGCCGTTTTCGGCATTGAACTGATCCAGATAGGGCTGATGCTGGAAGTAGTTGGCGTCTACGTCACCGCTGTCGGTGGAGGTGTTGGGAATGACGTAGTCGTCCATGACCTTGATTTCCAGGGTGTAGCCCAGTTCAGCCAGGGCATCCTTGCACTGCTCCAGAATTTCGGCGTGGGGGGTGGAGCTGGCGGCTACGGTGATCTTGTTTTCGTCGGCCTTGTCGCAAGCGGCGAACAGGGTGGCACACAGAACGAGAGCAAGAACGAGGGCGATGATCTTCTTCATTTTTAGAACTCTCCTTTTTTATTTATCTCATTTATTGCGGATGCGCTTATCGCTGTGTCTGGCCAGGCGGCTGAGAACCTCCTGGAAGATCTGAACGAGAATGATCAGCAACAGGGATGAAATATACATGATATTGTCGTTGAAGCGGTAGAGACCGTACTGAATGGCCAGCTGTCCCAGACCGCCGCCCGCCACCAGGTAGGTCATGGGGGTGTACCCCAGAATGGTGGTAATGGCGATGGCACTGCCGGTAATCAGCGAAGGCTTCGCTTCGGGCAGAAGCACCTTGGTGATGATCTGCCAATTGTTACTGCCCATGGACTGGGCGGCTTCAATCACCCCGGCGTCAACCTCCTTCAGGGAGGATTCCACCATACGGGCGATGAAGGGTCCCGCCGCCACCACCAGGTAGAAGATGAAGGCGGTATCCCCGATTTTGGACCCCACAACGATCTTGGCCAAAGGCTGGATCATAACCAGGGCAATGATAAAGGGCACCGAACGGATAATATTGACGATAAATCCGATAACCGCATTCAGCGGGGCATTGGGGAAAATGCTTCCCTTGGAGGTACAATAGAGCAACACACCCAGGGGGATGCCGATGAGGTAAGCCAGAAGGGTACTGATGAGGGTAATCTTCAGGGTAATCAGAATAGCTTCCCCGTACATGCTCAGCATACCCGGCGCAAAAGCCTCTGCAAAGAATTCGCTCATACCTCAGTTCACCTCCTCAAACGTGAGCCCGTGCTCGTTGAGATAGTTGTAGATCCGCTTCACCGACGCATCGTCGTCGGGAAGCTGCAGGAGGATCTGACCGTAGACCTTGTCGCCGATCTTTTTGGTGTTGGCTCCCTGAATGTTCACCGCCACCCGGCAAGCCAGGGTCAGGTTGGAAATGGTGGGTTCGTCCGACTCGGTACCATGGTACACCAGGCGGATCACCCGTCCCTTGGGCATTTCGGTGACCACCGCTCCCTTGGGCAGAATCAAATCCCGGGCAATTTCCGATTTGGGTGCCACGAAGATATCCTTCACTGCCCCCTCCTCCACGATCAGGCCGTTGTCCAATACGGCAACCTTGTTGCAGATGGATTCCACCACCTTCATTTCGTGGGTAATCACGACGATGGTGACCCCCAGGGTCCTATTGATCTCCTTCAACAGGTCCAGAATGGACTGGGTGGTGTTGGGGTCCAGGGCACTGGTAGCCTCGTCACACAGAAGGAGCTTGGGCTTGGTTGCCAGGGCGCGGGCAATGGCCACACGCTGTTTCTGCCCGCCGGAAAGCTGGGCCGGGTATGCCTTTTCCCGGTCGCCCAGCCCCACCAGGGCCAGAAGTTCCCGGGCCCGGGCCTTTGCCTTGTCCCGGGGTACCCCCGCAATTTCCAGGGGGTAGCAGACGTTACCCAGGACGTTGCGCTGGGCCAGAAGATTGAATCCCTGGAAGATCATGCCCATGGATTGGCGAACCTCCAGAAGTTCCTTTTTGGTGAGTTCACCCATGGGCTTGCCATCAAATACCACCTT
>JAFYNU010000087.1 GCA_017547975.1 Clostridia bacterium | reverse complement strand
GGGAGGCGGTGGAAGAGAATGAGGAGGATGCGGCAGTACGCTGTACCAATCCGCTGTGTCCGGCACAGACGGTGCGGAATTTGATGCATTTCGCATCCCGTGATGCCATGGATGTGGAAGGTCTTGGGGAAGCAATGGCAGAGCGCCTTTATGAGGCGGGCGTGGTGCGCGATGTGGCTGACCTTTATGATTTGACCGAAGAAATCCTGGTGGAAAAGGTGGAGCTTGGAAAAAAGACCAGTGAGAATTTGCTCGCCGCACTGGAAGCCAGCAAGAACCGCGGACTTTCCCGGTTGCTGTTTGCATTTGGTATTCGTCACATCGGACAAAAGGCGGCCAAGGTTCTTGCAACCCAGTTCCGGAGTATGGATGGGTTGATGGAAGCCCCTGTAAACGCCATCAGCGGCGTTCGTGACGTTGGGGAAATTATGGCGGATAGTTTCCTTGCCTGGCGCGAAAATCCTAAGACGGTGCAAATTCTGGCCCGTATGAAGGATGCTGGAATCTGTATGGATGCGCTGGAAGAGCAAAGAGATACCCGTTTTGAAGGAAAGGTCTTTGTTCTAACCGGAACGCTGCCTACCATGTCACGCAAGGAAGCCAGCGACCTGATAGAAAGCTATGGAGGAAAGACTTCATCCTCGGTTTCCAAGAAAACAAGCTACGTATTGGCCGGGGAAGAGGCGGGCAGTAAGCTTACCAAAGCCCAAGGCCTTGGGGTAACCATTATCAGTGAGGAGGAATTCATGGAAATGATTCGGTAACCACTGGAATTGGAAGATGTCCTTACTATCATTCAATTGGAGGTAACAATATGCAGTACCTTTCGGCGGATGGCGGCGGCACCAAACTGATCGTCATTCGATATGATGAAAATATGAATCTTCTGGGGGTGGGGCAAGCTGCCGGAACAAATTTGAACTTCCGGTCGCTGGAGGATATTACCGCCGATATGCAAAAGGCGGTGGCCGAAGCCCTGGGGGAAGAAAAGCCGGAAATTGAAGCGGCCGACTTTGTTATTGTAGGACCCGGAGACGTGTTCGAGCGTGTCATCCGGGAACAGACAAAGCTTGGTCAGGCGAATCGTTTGGCAGAAGGACAAGCCGCCTTGATGGCCGGTACCGGGGAAAAGTACGGTATGCTGGCCCTGGCGGGTACCGGATCGGATGCCTTCTATTATAGCCCGGAATGTACCGATGGCATCGGTGGCTGGGGTACAGTCCTGGGGGACGAGGGAGGCGGATTCGACGTGGGAACCAAGACCCTGCGTGCCGCCATTTATGCAGAGGATGGACGGGGAGAAAAGACCGAGATTTTGCCTCTTCTGATGGAAGAATGGAAGATGAACGCTCTGTGGGACATGGTGCAAAAGGTGTACCACACCCGTGACCAGCGGAGATTGGTGGCTTCGGCGGCCAAAATCACGTCCAAGGCGGCCCACATGGGTGACCCGGTGGCGCTCTCCATCTACAAGGATGCCGCATGGGAGATTGCCCGCCTGACCAACACCATGCTGGATCGTCACGACGGTTACGTGGCTGC
>JAFYNU010000086.1 GCA_017547975.1 Clostridia bacterium | reverse complement strand
GCAACCAATGATTTATCCTACAACAACTACCTTTCGGATGCCGAGATTTCTTTGAAGGAAGCCGAAACCAAATACAAAAACGAGATACTGCGTTTGACTCGAGAAGAGATTGCGAAACGTATTCAAGCCCAGGCCGCGGAGTGGGGGATGGAAACCGAAATCTCCGTCTCCCTTCGGATTGATGAAACCAATCAGATCCTTCCCGAAAGCGTCCGCATCATCCATTACACCCCGGCGGAGGAGGATGCACTGATGAAGCTACGGCAATGGATCTTTACAAATTATCAGATCAAGCCCCAACGACAGAGTCATATATTCAAGTAGATTCACATATTTCATAGACATGGGATTATCCGGAGGTATTATGCAGCAAATCCCCCCCAAAATACGGGATTGGATATCCCGCTATAAATACGCACTTTTGGTGGTTCTATGCGGTGTTGTATTGATGCTGATACCAACCGAAAAGAAGGTTGCCAACGAAGCTACGCCCGTAACGTCCGATTTGGAAACAGTCGAACGAGAATTGGAAACCTTTCTGGCAAACGGAGCCGGCGTTGGACGCGTAAAGGTGATGCTGACGCTGGAGCGTTCATCCCAAACCATTTATATGACCGAGGAATCGGTTCGGATTTCAGAAGGAGGTTCGGATGAAACACGGGAGGTCAGCAAAGCATCGTCATCCGGGGACGATGTCCCGCTTATTAAGGAAACCCTGTATCCCAAGTACCGCGGAGCCTGTATTTTGTGCGAAGGAGCACACCGGGACGAGGTTCGGCTTTGGATAACCCAAACCGTATCCTCCCTATTAGGCCTCGGAAGCGATAGGATCGTGGTAGAAACCATAAAACCAAATTGAAAGGATGAATGAGGTATGAAGTTGGATCTGAAAAAACTTAAGCCCGGAAAAAGGAGTCTGGTGGTCACTATAGTCGCTCTGCTTGCCTGTGCCGCTGTTTACCTGAATTGGAGCTATCAGCAAACCGAGGAGGCGGCAAACGAAAAATCCCTCTCTTCCGAATATGAAGCAGTGGATTCCCGCCGGATACTGGGGCAAAACTACGAAGAAATCACCAGTGAGGCATCGGTGGAGGTTCCGGATATGACGGGCTATTTTGATGCAACACGGCTTTCCCGTAAGCAAGCCCGGGACGAAGCTGTCAGCATTTTGGTCAGCACCGAAGCCAGCACCACCGCAAGCAGCGAAGCAAAAGCAAACGCCTCCGAAGAAATCGCAAAAATCGCTGAAAATACTGTGGTGGAAGCCCGTATCGAAGGTCTTGTCATCGCCAAAGGGTACGAGGATTGTGTCGCTTACATCAATGCAAACGGATGCAACGTAGTGGTTGCCGCCACCGATAGCGAGCTCTCGGAAAGTGACGTAGCAAAAATCAAAGATATCGTCGTATCCGAAACCGGACTTACTTCTTCCATGATCAAAATCATAGAGGCAGTCAGCTAAAGGAAATCATACCATACTTTCACTTGCGCTTTACAGGAAAGTATGGTATGATTTTTTTATACAGATTGGGAGGTCATGATCATGTTCCAAAAGAAGTTTTGTGCCCACCGGGGCGTATCCGCTTTGATGCCCGAAAACACGCTGCCCGCTTTCGCCGCTTCCCTTGCCTTGGGGGCCGACGAGATTGAATTCGACGTTCGTCTGACCCAGGATAACAAACTGGTGGTATCCCACGATCACGATGTGGGACGTATTTCAAATGGTACCGGCCTGATCAACGAGCTTACCCTGGATGAACTTCTTTCGCTGAACATCGGTGTCAAGCATGGTTGGGAAGTTCCCTTCTGCACACCAGAAGAGGTATTCGAACAGTTTGCCAACAAGCTCACCTTCAACATTCATCTGAAAGAGCATGGGGAAGAAGGCCACCTGATCAAAGATCTTGCCGCCTTAACAAAGCGTTACGATGCTTATGACCACGTTTACTTTGCCGGTTCCCCCTTTGAGCTTGCCTGGATGGAAAAGGCTGCCCCCGAAATCAAGCGGGTCGCCATTCAGTTGCCGAGAGACGAAATCGGTATCTACGATATGGCAAAAAGCTACCATTGTGCCGGGGTACAGTTCTGGCTCGGTATGTTTGACGAAGCCCTAATTGAAAAACTGCACAACGACGGAATTTGGTGCAACCTCTTCTATGCCGATGACGCCGAGAACTACCAGAAGTATTTTGATATGGGGGTAGATACCCTTCTGACCAACCGCATGGACCTTGCCGCCAAGTATCGAGCCGTCAAAATGAGACAAGGAGAATACCATGTATCGGGAATTGACTCGTAAAAACAAAGAATTACCTCTGGAAATCTGCTTGGATGTCCTGAAATCCGAAAAGAGAGGGGTTCTTTCGGTCCTTGGAGACGGGGGTTACCCATACGGAATGCCCATGAATCATTTTTACAACGAAGAGGATGGATGCATTTATTTCCATACCGGCATTGGCGGTCATCGTCAGGATGCGCTTGCGGACTGCAACAAGGTCTCCTTCTGCGTCTTCGATCAGGGATATGCCAAGGAAGGGGAGTGGGCTTTGAACGTGAAAAGCGTGATTATATTCGGACATATTGAAATTCTGGATGATCAGGAGCTCATCGCCCAAATTACTCGTAAGCTCTGCTATAAATTCATCCGGGATGAAGAATATATTACCCGCGAAATCGAAAGCTTTGCCCACGAAACTCTGCTTCTTCGCCTGAAGCCGGAACACATCTGTGGCAAGCTTGTAACCGAATCATAACAAAAAGCCTGTGGCGAATATGCCACAGGCCTTTTTTCTTTCATATTTATCGAATTCCATACTTCTCGATGACGTAATCCATATCCTTGTCACCTCTGCCGGAGAGGTTGATCAGGATGGAACCCTTACCCATCTCCTTGGCAAGTCTCATGCCGAAGGCAACCGCATGGGCGCTTTCAATGGCGGGAATAATCCCTTCCAGACGGGAAAGCTTGAAGAAAGCATCGATGGTTTCCTCATCGTCTACAACGTCGTACTTCACCCGTCCCAGGTCATGCAGGAAGGCATGCTCCGGACCGGAGGAGGGATAATCCAAACCGCTGGCTACCGAGTAAACCGGTGCCGGTTCACCGTTTTCGTCCTTGAGCATGATGCTGTTGAAGCCGTGCATGATACCTTCTGTGCCGTATTTCAGGCTGGCGGCATGATCGCCCAGGGCGGTGCCCCTGCCAAGGGGTTCAACACCGTAAATATCCACGGGATCATTCAGGAATCCGGAGAACATACCCATGGCGTTGGATCCACCACCAACACAGGCAACGACGGCATCAGGGAGCTCGCCGGTCATTTCCAAAAATTGTTCTCTGGCTTCAATGCCAACAACACTCTGGAAATCCCGGACCATCATGGGGAAGGGGTGGGGACCAAGCACCGAACCGATGCAGTAAATGGCATCCTTGTATTCGTTGCAGTATGCGGCAAAGGCGGCGTCTACCGCTTCCTTCAGGGTCTGTAGACCTTCGGTAACTTCCACCACGTTTGCGCCAAGGATCTTCATACGGGCTACGTTGGGGGCTTGCTTCTTAATGTCCACCGAGCCCATATAGATATCGCATTCCAAACCAAAGTAGGCGGCGGCAGTGGCCAGGGCTACACCATGCTGACCTGCTCCCGTTTCGGCAATAACCTTCTTTTTACCCATATACTTGGCAAGAAGAGCTTCTCCCATGCAGTGGTTGAGCTTATGGGCACCGGTGTGGTTCAGGTCTTCACGCTTGGCATAAAGCTGAACGTTGCCCAAGGTGCCGGACAGACGCTCCAGGTAGGAAACCGGGGTGGGACGCCCCTGGAATTCCTTGCGAATGCGGCGAAGTTCGCTGACATACTTGCGGGATTTGCAAATGGTAAAATAGGCTTCGGTGATTTCTTCCATGGCTTTCTTCAATTCCGGTGAAACAAAGGCCCCGCCGTATTTGCCAAAGAAACCGTTTTCATCGGGATAATGTTTAAAATAGGTATCGAAATCGACGTTATTGAACTGCATATATTATTCCTCCAAAATTTTTGTATAATTGCGTTGCTTTCCTTTGTTTTCCTTGTCTTTGAACGTCACCATCGTTTTGATAACAGGAACATACTTCCTCCGGTTTGCCGGGTTAAAAGAAAAAACGCCCCG